>NZ_JBHVVI010000046.1:0-66479 GCF_042883685.1 Kitasatospora sp. NPDC058190 | reverse complement strand
GCCCCGCGGTCCGGGGCCGGGCGGCCGGCGACGGTCCGTCCGCAGCGCGCCGGACGGACCGTCATCGCCGGTCCTCCTCGGCCCGGCGCAGGGCGGCGGCGAGGACCCCGGCGATCTCGTCGATCGGTCCGGCGTTGGCGAGGTCCAGGTGCCGGGCGGCGATCGGGTGGTCCATCACCGGCCCGGTGGTGTGGGCCGACCACGTGGCCACCGTCTCCTCCGGCCGGTTGTCGGCCGAGGCCGTGAAGACGACCACCGGCGCGTCGAGCACACCCGGCGTCCAGCCGGTCATCAACTCGGCGTGGTAGCGGCAGGAGTCGAGGAAGACCGCCAACTGCTCCTCGTCGCGCGGCGCGGCCTCGCGCAGTGCGACCGCGAGCCGGTCGAGCAGCTCCAAAGGCGTCGGTCGCCACTCGTCCGCCAGCACGGCGGCCACCTCGGCGTCGGGCGCGCCGGTCGTCGTCAGCAGCTCGGCCAGCACGGTGGTGTCGGTGATCTCCCCGGTGTCCCGCGGCGCCGGGAGGCTGTCCAGCAGCGCGACCAGGTCGACCTCCTCGCCGGCCTCGCGCAGCAGGACGCCGATCTGATGGGCGACCAGCCCGCCGAAGGACCAGCCGAGCACCCGGTAGGGGCCGTGCGGTTGGACGGCCCGCATCCGCGCCAGGTACTCCCGCGCCAGCCCGTCCAGGGTGGCGGGCCGCGGCCCGCCACCGACTGGGCCGATGCCCTGGAAGGCGTGGACCGGCTGGTCCGGGTCGAGACCGCGCAGCAGGCCGAGGAAGCCGAGGCCGTCGCCGGTCACCGGGTGGACGCAGAACAGCGGTGCCCGGTCGCCGGTGCTCCGCAACGCCATCAGCGGCTCGAAGGCCGCGTCGGCGGACTCGGGGCGTCGCTCGGTCAGCCGCTCGGCGAGCGCTGCCGCGGTCGGCGCCTCGAACAGCGCCCGCACGGGCAGGTCGGCGCCGAACTGCGCGTGGATCCGCTCGACCAGCCGGATCAGCAGGAGTGAGTGGCCGCCGAGCAGGAAGAAGTCGTCCTCCGGACCGACCTCGGGCACGCCGAGCAGCTCGGCGAACAGCGCGACCAGCGTGCGCTCGGTCGGCGTCCGCGGCTCCCGGGAACGGCTCTCCACATGGGTCTGCGGCTCGGGCAGCCGCCGACGGTCCAGCTTGCCGTTGACGCTCACCGGCAGGGCGCCGAGCAACACGTAGGCGGTGGGCACCATGAACTCGGGCAGGTGGCCGCGCAGATGGGCGCGCAGCACGGCGGCCGTGGGCGGCTCGGCCGACGGGGCCGGCACCACGTAGGCGACGAGCCGGGCGGCGCCGGCCCGGTCCTCGCGGACGGTGACCGCGCAGGCCGAGACCGCCGGGTGCTCGCCCAGCCGGGTCTCGATCTCGCCGAGCTCGATCCGGTGGCCGCGGACCTTCACCTGGCCGTCCACCCGGCCCAGGTACTCCACCGCGCCGTCGCGGCGGCGGCGGGCCAGGTCACCGGTGCGGTACATCCGGGTGCCCGGCGCGCCGTGCGGATCGGCGACGAAGCGCTCGGCGGTGAGCGCCGAGCGGCCGAGGTAGCCGTACGCGAGCTGCTCGCCGGACAGGTAGAGCTCGCCGGGCACGCCCGGCGGGACGGGGTTCAGGGCGGAGTCCAGGACGTAGGCGCCGGTGTTCCAGACCGGCCGCCCGATCGGCACCGGGCGCGGCTGCTCGTCCGTCGGACCGCACTCCCAGGCCGTCACCTCGACGGATGCCTCGGTGGGCCCGTAGAGGTTGGCCAGCCGGGCGCCCGGGAGCACCTGCCGGAACCGGCGCACGGTGGCCGCCGGCAGGGCCTCGCCACTGGCCACCACCAGGCGCAGCCCGGTGCACTCGGCGGCCTGCGGGTGCTGGAGGAAGGCGTCCAGCATGGACGGCACGAACTGGGCGACGGTCACGTCCTGACGCTGGATCAGCTCCGCCAGGTAGGCCGGGTCGCGGTGCCCGTCGGGCCTGGCCACCACCAGGGTGGCGCCGGTGATCAGCGGCCAGAAGAACTCCCAGACCGAGACGTCGAAGCTGGAGGAGGTCTTCTGCAGCACCGCGTCGGCGGCCGTCAGCCGGTACTCCTCCTGGCCCCACCGCAGCCGGTTCGCGATGCCCTGGTGCGGGACGAGCACGCCCTTCGGCCGTCCGGTCGAGCCGGAGGTGTAGATGACGTAGGCCGGGTCCTCGGGACCAGGGGCGGTCGGGGTGACGTCCTCGGGCGCCGGCAGGTCCTCCGGGGACAGGCACGGCACGCCCTCGGAGGGGCTGAGGAGCGCGAGCTGCTCCGGTGCGGCGATGACGGCGGCCGGGCGGGCGTCCACCAGCATGAAGGCGAGCCGGTCGGCCGGGTAGTCGGGGTCGAGCGGGAGGTACGCGCCGCCGGCCCGGTGGACGGCGCACAGCGCCACCACCAGCTCGACCGAGCGGGGCACGGCCACGGCGACCCGGCTGCCCGGGCGGACGCCGACGGCGGCGAGCCGACGGGCCATCGCCTCGATCCGGCGGTCCAGTTCGGCCGGGTCGAGCGCCCGGCCCTCGAAGACCAGCGCCGGGGTGTCGGACGGGGCGGCGAGCCGTTCCCGCACGAGCGCGGCCAGCGTGGTCGGCGCCAGTTCCCGGCGCTCGCCGACGGAGTCCGCCAGCAGCGCGGCCCGCTCGTCCTCCGCGGACAGTCCGAGCCGGCCGATCGGCCGCTCGGGGTCGGCCGCCGCCGCGCCGAGCAGTCGCGCCAGGTAGTGGGCGATCGCCTCGACGGTGGCCCGGTCGAACAGATCGGTGCGGTACTCGATCGCGCCGCTCAGCTCACCGTCCGGGCCGGCGGGCGCGCCCAGCGTGACGGTGAGGTCGAACTTGGCCGGCGTCAGGCCCGCGGTGAGCACCTCGCTCTCCAGGCCGGGGATGTCCACGGCGGGACCGGCCTGGTCCATCACCAGGGCGACCTGGAAGAGCGGGTGGCGGCCGGGGGAGCGCTCCGGGTTGATCAGCTCGACGATCCGCTCGAACGGCAGGTCCTGGTGGGCGTAGGCGGCGAGGTCGGCGTCCCGGACGCGGAGCAGCAGCTCGCGGAAGCCCGGGTCGCCGTCGGTGTCGGTGCGCAGCACCAGCGTGTTGACGAAGAAGCCGACCAGGTCGTCCAGGGCCTCGTCGGTGCGGCCGGCGATCGGCGTGCCGATGGGGATGTCGGTGCCCGCGCCGAGGCGGGTGAGCAGCGCCGCGAGGCCGGCCTGGACGGCCATGAAGAGACTGGCGCCGTGCGCCCGGGCTAGGGCCGCCAGGGCCCGGTGGTCCTCGCCGGTCAGCCGCAGCGGGACGCGGCCGGCCTCCTGGCCGGTCTCGGCGGTGCGGCGCCGGTCCACCGGCAGCGCGATCTCCTCGGGCAGGCCGTCCAGGGCCTTGCTCCAGTACTGCCACTGGCGCGCGGCCGGGCTGCCCGGGTCCTCGTCGTCCCCGAGCAGCGCGAGCTGCCACTGGGTGTAGTCGGCGTACTGGACGGGCAGGGCCGTCCAGTCGGGTGCGCGGCCGGCCGCCCGGGCCTGGTAGGCGGCGCCCAGGTCGCGGGCGAGCGGGCCCAGCGACCAGCCGTCGCAGGCGATGTGGTGGACCGTCAGCAGCAGGACGTGCCGGTCGGGCGCGAGGGTGACGAGGTGGGCGCGCAGCGGCGGCTCGGCGGTGAGGTCGAAGGGCTGGGCGGCGGCGGTGCGCAGGGCCTCGGCCAGGTCCTCCTCGGCCGTGTCGGCGGCGGACAGCAGCGGGGGCAGCTGGTCGGGGTCGAGGACGAGCTGCCGCGGGTCGGCCCCGTCGGCGGGGAAGACGGTGCGCAGGGCCTCGTGGCGGACGGCGCAGTCGTGCAGCGCGGCGGCGAGCGCGTCGGCGTCCAGGGCGCCGGTCAGGCGCAGGGCGAGCGGGATGTGGTACGCATCGCTGCGCGGGTCCAGCTGCTGCAGGAACCAGAGCCGGCGCTGGGCGTGCGAGAGCGGGATCCGCTCGGGCCGGGCGGCGGCGGTCAGCGCCGGGCGACATCGGTCGGTGTCCACCAGGCGCGCCAGTCCGGCGGCGGTGGGGCTCTCGAAGATCGCCCGGATGGGCAGTTCGGCGCCCAGGGCGGTCCGCACCCGGCTGACCAGCCGGGTGGCGAGCAGCGAGTGGCCGCCGAGGGCGAAGAAGTCGTCGTCGGGGCCGACCTCGGCGACGCCGAGGACCTCGGCGAGCAGCGCGCAGAGCGCGGCCTCGCGGGCGTCCCGGGGGGCCCGGGACGGGCCGGTGGCTGCGCGCAGATCGGGCTCGGGCAGGGCCGAACCGTCGAGCTTGCCGCTGGAGTTGAGCGGCAGCCGGTCGAGGACGGCGTACGCCGCCGGGATCATGTAGTCGGGCAGCTGCCCCGCCAGCAGCTCGCGCACCTCGGCGAGGTCGGGGGCGGTGCCGTCCTCGGTCACCAGGTAGGCGGCGAGGTGGCGCTCCTCGGCGCTGCCCCGAGCCAGCACGGCCGCCTGCAGGACGGCGGGGTGGCGCAGCAGCACCGCTTCGATCTCGCCGGGCTCGATCCGGAAGCCGCGGATCTTGATCTGCCCGTCGGCCCGGCCGAGGTACTCCACCTGGCCGTCGCGGCGCATCCGGGCGAGGTCGCCGGTGCGGTACATGCGGGCGCCGGGCGGCCCGTACGGATCGGCGACGAAGCGTTCGGCGGTGAGGCCGGGGCGGCGCAGGTAGCCGCGGGCCAGGTGCGGCCCGGACAGGTAGAGCTCGCCGGGCACGCCGAGCGGGACCGGTCGCAGCCGCTCGTCCAGCACGTACGCGCGGGTGTTGTCGAGCGGGCGGCCGATGACGGGGGTGGTGCTGTCCGCCAGGTTGCAGGCGAGCGCGTCGACGGTGCACTCGGTCGGGCCGTAGTAGTTGAACACCGCGACGTCCGGCAGGGCGGAGAGTTCGGTCCACAGCGCCGGGCCGACGGCCTCGCCGCCGAGCATCAGCACGGTCGGGCGGTGGTGGTCCTCGGCGAACAGGCCGGCCGCGGTGAGCGCCGGGACGTACGTCGGGGTGAGGTCGAGGAAGTCCACGCGCTCCCGGCGGACGTAGTCGACCAGGGCCTGCGGGTCGAGCCGGACCTCGTCGCTCAGCAGGTGCAGCGGGTGGCCCTCGAGCAGCCAGAACAGCGGCTCCCAGGCGGTGTCGAAGGTGATCGATGCGACCAGTCCGAGCTGGAGGCGCCGGCCCTGCGGGCCGCCGGACGGGCGGACCATGCGGGTGCGGTGGTGCTGCATCAGGCTGCTGAGGCCGCCGTGCGGGATCACCACGCCCTTGGGCACGCCGGTCGACCCGGAGGTGTGGATGACGTAGGCGGGGTCGAGCGGGCCGGTGGGGCCGGTCCGGTCGGAGTCGGTCAGGTTCCCGCAGGGGTGGGCGGCGATGCCGGCCCGGACCGCGGGCTCGTCCAGGACCAGCACGGGCGCGCCGTCCGGCAGACGTCCGGCGTCGGCGGCCGTGGCGAGCACGCAGACCGGGGCGGCGTCGGCGAGGATGCCGGCCAGCCGCTCGCGCGGAACGGCGGGGCTGACCGGGATGTAGGCGGCGCCTGACTTGAGGACGGCGAGCAGGGAGACGAACAGGTCGGTGGTGCGCGGCAGCGCCAGGACGACGTACCGGTCGGGGCCGGCCCCGCGCCGGACGAGCTCCCGGGCGAGCCGGTTGGCCCGCTCGTTGACCTCGGCGTAGGTGAGCCGGCCGTCCTCGGCGACGAGCGCCGTGACCTCGCCCTCCAGGGCGGCGCGCTCCTCGAAGGCGGCGTGGTAGGTGGCGGTGGGGGTGGGCAGCGTGGGCCCGCCGGCGCGGTCCAGGAGTTCGAGGCGCTCGTCGGCGGAGAGCAGGTCGTACGCGCCGATCCGCCGGTCCGGGTCGGCGGCGGCCTCGGCGAGCATCCGGCCGAGCCGGACGGTCAGGGCCTCGGCGCCCTCCCGGGTGAACAGATCGGTGCTGTACTCGACGAAGCAGCCGAGCCCGGCCGGGGAGCCGTCGGCCTCGTGCGACTCGCGGATGTTGAAGGACAGGTCGAACTTGGCGCCGCCCGGGCCGGCCTCGGCGATCTCGGTGTCGATGCCGGGCAGGGTGAGGGCCGCCTCGGGGGTGTTCTGGAAGGCCAGCATCACCTGGAACAGTGGGTGCCAGGCCAGCGAGCGGTGCGGGTTGAGCGCGGTGATCAGCCGCTCGAACGGGAACTCCTGGTGGGCGAAGCCCTGGAGGTCGGTGCGGCGCACCCGCTTGAGCAGTTCGCGGAAGGTCGGGTCGCCGGAGGTGTCCAGGCGCAGGACCAGCGGGTTGACGAAGTAGCCGACGACCTCGTCGTAGCGCTCGTCGGTGCGACCCGCGATCGGGCTGGCGATCGGGATGTCCGTACCGGCCCCGGAGCGGGTCAGCACCGCGGCCAGCGCGGCCTGGAGCACCATGAACATGCTGACCCGGCAGGAGCGGGAGAGCGCCAGCAGCTCGCGGTGCAGCTCGGCCGGGAGGTTCCACGGGAAGAACTCGCCCCGGTGCGACATCGCGGCCGGCCTGGGGTGGTCGGTGGGCAGCTCCAGGTAGTCCGGCAGACCGGCCAGGGCCTGACGCCAGTAAGCGAGTTGGCGTCCGCCGCCGCTGCTCTGCGGGTCGTCCAGGTCGCCGAGGCTCTCGTGCTGACGTACGGCGTACTCGGCGTACGTGGCGGGCAGCGGGGACCAGACGGGCGCCCGGTCCTGCTTCCGGGCCAGGTACGCGGTGCTGAGGTCGCGGGCCAGCGGGGCCATCGACCAGCCGTCGCCGGCGATGTGGTGCAGCACCATCAGCACCACGTGCTCCTGCGGGCCGAGCGCGAACAGGTGCACCCGCAGCGGAACTTCCGCCTGCAGATCGAAGACGTGCCCGGACTCGGCCTCGATCAGGGCGGACAGCTCCGCCTCGGTGGTGGGCACCACGGTGAGCACCGGGGGTACTTCGGTCATCGGCAGCACGTGCTGGCGCGGCACGCCGTCCCGCTCGGGGAAGAGGGTGCGCAGGGCCGCGTGCCGCTCCATCACGTCGGCGAGGGCGTACCGGAGCGCCTCGTGGTCGACCGGGCCGGTCAGCCGCAGTGCCACCGGGACGTTGTACGAGGCGTCCCCACCCTGGAGGCGGTCATTGAACCAGAGCGCCAACTGCGCGTACGACAGCGGTGTTTCCGCGGGCAGGCTGTGTTCGCCCAGCACGAGGTGTCCCTCCAGGTGGATCCGCCCCGCCGGCCTGGTGGGCTGGGCGGGCCGGACGGTGGTTTTCCGGTGGCTCTTGGCCGTTGGGGCCCGCCGACGTCCCTCGGCGGGGTACTACCGCACGGAGCGGGCGGAAGTCACGCGGTCCAGCGGTAGGTCATGTCCGGCTCGTTCTCCTCGTTGCGGCTGCCGTCGTTGGTGTCCACCACGACGAATCCGTGCCGCTCGTAGAAGGCGCGGGCCTCGGTGTTCTTCTGGAAGACGTGCAGCGAGAGCTCCTGCGGGCCGGCCGACTTGACGGCCTCCAGCAGCAGCGTCCCGATACCGCGACGGCGCGCGTCGGGGCGCAGATAGAGGTGGTCGAGCAGGTTGCCGTCGAGCGAGGCGAAGCCCAGGAGGGCCCGGGTGTCGGCATCCTCGGCCACCCAGACCCGAGTGCCCGTCAGTACCACGTTGGTGATCCACCACAGGGTGGCCTCGTCACTGTGCACACGGGGGAGATACGGCATGGCCGCGGCGCGGGAGGCCAGGAAGACCTCGGTGACGGCCCCGGCGTCCTCGGGTTCCGCGCCCCGCAGGTGAACATCCCCGGTGAACGGTCCGTCGGATTGCATCCACATCTCCTCGATAGGGACATCACGGACAGTGCTGCCGCGGGTGGCTGTCAAGGACGGAACGCGTGATCGGCACCCGTCGCAGACCGATGTCGAAGTCGGTCGAGCAGCGGGTGATTGAGCCGAATTTCCCCCCGGATGGGCCAGCGTGACGCGGTCCCAGCGGCATTGATCTTCGGTCAACATAACACCTGGTCATGGACATGGGAACCCCCTCTGGACGGGTTCCCGACAAGGCGATTCTGCGGTTAGATGAGTGCGCGCCGTGCGTGCGATCGGACCTGAACCGGCGACGCCCCGGCGGCCGTTGTGGCATCACGTCGGCCGGACAGATTCCGTGACCGACCGGAAGCCGGGCCCGGATTTCCGGGACCGAGGGTGCCGGCCGATCCGGCGCGGCGACTTTCGCGACTTCCCGGTCCCTTCCCGAGCCCCTTCCCAGACCCCTTTCGAAAGGAACGGCCCGCGTGGACACCCCTGCCGTCCGAATCAGCGGTGCGGTCAAGACCTTCGGCACCACCACCGCGGTGGGCGGCCTGGACCTGGAGGTGCCGGCCGGCATGTTCCTGGGCCTGCTCGGCCCCAACGGCGCCGGCAAGTCCACCACCATGCGGATGCTCACCGGACAGACCCGGGCGGACGCGGGCACGGTGGAGGTCTTCGGGCACCGAATGCCGGACGACTCCCGCCGGGCCCGCTCCCTGGTCGGCGTCGTGCCGCAGCACGACAACATCGACCCCGAACTGACGGTGCGACAGAACCTCGAGGTCTTCGTACGGTTCACGGCCCTACCGCGCACCGGGTACCGTGACGCCGTCGACCGCGCGCTGGCGGCGGTCCGGCTCACCGACCGCGCCGACACCCGGGCCGACGCGCTCTCCGGCGGCATGCGTCGCCGGGTCCTCCTGGCCCGGGGCATCGTCAACAACCCGCGGCTGCTGCTCATGGACGAGCCCACCGTCGGCCTGGACCCGCAGATCCGGCAGGACCTGTGGGACGTGATCGACGGGATGCGCGAGAGCGGCACCACCGTGGTGATGTCGACCCACTACATCGAGGAGGCGGAGCGGCTCGCCGACGAGGTGGCGGTGGTGTTCGGCGGCCGGCTGATCGCCCGGGGCACCCCGACGGAGCTGCTGCGCGCCCACGCGGGCGCCCAGGCCGCCGAGTACCGGGGTGACGCGGCCCGGCGCGAACTGGTCGAAGCCGAAGCCGCCCGGGTCGGACTGCCCAGCCGCCGCACCGGTCCGGCGGTCTCCGTCCTGCGGGCCGAGACCATCCCCGTGCAGCTGCACGAGCGCCTCGGGCCGCCGGACGTGCTGCGCCCGACCTCCCTGGAAGACGTGTTCGTCGCGCTGACCGGAGAACTGTTCGGCTGAGCCCCGCCGCGCGGCCGAGCCCCGCGAACCGGCCGGTCCCCGTCGGGGGACCGCCGGCCGGAGCACGGCGCCCACCGGCCACCGGCGGGAACAGGGCCCGCCGGCCCCCACAGAGAGGACACCCGATGACCACGGCGACGCCCACGCCCCGCACCGAGGCGCAGGCCGGCCTCCCGGCCGCCCCAGGCCGGCCGCCCGCCCTGTGGCCGACCATGCGGGCGGTCTGGCTGCGCGAGCTGCTGCTCTTCCGTCGCTACTGGCCCGCCATCACCTTCGGCTCGCTGATCGAGCCGCTGGTCTACATGACCGGCTTCGGCCTGGGCTTCAGCCGGCTGATCGACTCGGTCCAGGGCCATCCGTACCCGCAGTTCGTCGGCGTCGGCATGGTGGTCACCTCGGTGCTCTTCGCCTCGGCCTTCGCCGGGATGTTCGAGAGCTTCAACCGCCGCAAGTACCAGAAGATCTACGACGCCGTCCTCTGCCAGCCCGTCGACGTCTGGGAGCTGGTCACGGCCGAGGCGTCCTGGATAGCCGTCAAGTCCTCCGTCTACGGCACCGCGCCGCTGCTGGTCACCCTCGCCATCGGCCTCCCACCGGGGCCGGAGCTGCTGCTGGTGCCGCTGGTGGCGCTGGTCTCAGGCTTCGCCTTCGCACTGCTCGGCATGTGGGTGTCCTGCCTGGTGCCGGCGATCGACTGGCTGCGACTCGTGGTCTCCGGCGTGCTGACGCCGCTGGTGATGGCCGCGGGCGTGTTCTTCCCGCTGGACGGGCTGCCCGGCTGGGTCCAGGGCGTCGCCGCCGTCAACCCGATCTACCACTGCACGCAGACGGTCCGTCACGCCGCCTTCGGGACCCTGGGTGCGGCGGACGCGCTGCACGGGGCCGTGCTGGCCGGATTCGCCGTCCTCGCCTGGTACCTGGCCGTCCGCGGGATGCGCCGACGGCTCATCGACTGATCCGGGGGAGCACCGCACCCCCGACCGCCTCGGTCCCGGCCTTCCCCCGGGTACCGCACAGACCAAGGAGAACCACGTCCATGACGGACACCACCCGGCCGGACCCGAGCGACCGGACGCCGGTCCGCACCTCGAGCCCGCGCCGCTTCCTGATGTGCCGGCCCAGCCACTTCGACGTCAGCTACTCCATCAACCCCTGGATGCACCCGGAGAAGCCGGTCGACGGCGAGCGCGCGCTCGCCCAGTGGACCCGGCTGCGCGACCTCTACCGCGAACTCGGCCACACCGTCGAGGAGATCGCCCCGCTGCCCGGCCTGCCGGACATGGTCTTCGCGGCCAACGGGGCCACCGTGATCGACGGGAAGGTCCTGGGAGCGCGCTTCCGCCACGCCGAGCGCACGGCCGAGGGCCCCGCCTACCTCTCCTGGTTCCGCGAGCAGGGCTACTCCGAACTCCTGTGGCCCGAACACATCAACGAGGGTGAGGGCGACTACCTGCTGGTCGGCCGCCGGCTGCTGGCCGGTACCGGTTTCCGCACCGACCCGAGGTCGCACGCCGAGGCCCAGGAGTTCTTCGGGGTTCCGGTGACCAGCCTGACCCTGGTCGACCCGGAGTTCTACCACCTGGACACGGCCCTCGCCGTCCTCTCCGACGACGAGGTCATGTACTACCCGGCGGCCTTCACCCCCGGCAGCCGAGCGGTGCTGCGCGAGCTGTTCCCGGACGCGATCCTGGCAACCGACGAGGACGCCGCCGTCTTCGGCCTCAACGCGCTCTCCGACGGCCACCACGTGCTGCTGCCCGAATCGGCCACCCACCTGATCGGCGAACTGCGCCGACGGGGCTTCGAGCCGATAGGCGTGGACCTCACCGAGCTGCTCAAGGCGGGCGGCAGCGTCAAGTGCTGCACCCTGGAGCTGCGCGGCCGGTGATCGTCCCGGCGCCGGTCCGGCGCAGGCGACACGTCGATGCACGCCACATCATCCATGCGAGAGAGGACGACGTGATGACGAATCCGTTCGACGATCCGGAAGCCGACTACCTGGTCCTGGTCAATGAGGACGGCCAGCACTCGCTGTGGCCGAACTTCGTCACGGTACCCGACGGTTGGGAGACGGTCTTCGGCGAGGCAAGGCGGCAGGACTGCCTCGACTACATCGAGAATGCCTGGACCGACATAAGCCCCAAGAGCCTGGCCGGGGCGACGGCACAGGAGTCTGGCGATCGAACAGAGGCCACGCTCGGGTGACCGGGGCACCGAGGGCACAGGAAGCCGGGCAGGCCCACGGGACGGATCAGGGAACCGCGGAACGCCGCTGACCGAACAGGTCCTTGTGCGGCGCATCGCGTCCGCCGGCCGGCAGACCGTCGAGTGCAGGGCGACGTGGGGGCCGGTTCGGGTGTGGCGGAAAAACATCGAAGACGAGTGAGATATTGCCCGTTCCGGGCAGGAAGGTGTGTCATGGAATTGACGGGGGAAGCAGTGGGGAAAGAGTTCGGAAGAACGCGTAGAAGCTTGCGTTTTGTGATCCGGTATTTCAGCTATCCCATTCTGATGGCGCTGACTCTCGGGGCCTCCATCTCGCTCGTCGACACCTCGTTCCCGCAGTGGGCCATCGTGCCGATGGTCACGGTCTTCGCCTCGGTGTACGTGGCCGTACTGGAGCGGGTCCAACCGTTCTACGAGGGGTGGAACCGCTCGCGCGACGATGTGGTCACGGATGCCACCTCCAGCCTGGTGGCCTTGCTCGTGGTCGCCCGGCTGGTTGAGCCGCTCTTCCTCTCGGTCCTGTTCGCCGGCTCCGTCTTTCTCTCGAAGGAGCTGGACAGCACGCTGTGGCCGACGAGTTGGCCTCCGGTCGCCCAGGCTGCGCTGGCGCTCTTTGTCGGAGAGTTCTTCTACTACTGGATGCACCGCTGGATTCACGGAGCGCGGTTCTTCTGGCGGTTCCATGCGGTGCACCACAGCTCGGAGCGACTCTACTGGCTCAACTCGGCCCGTTTCCACCCGATCGACTTCTTCCTCGACGACGTGGCGATAGTCTTCCCGCTGGCACTCACCGGGTGGACCCTGCACAGCATCTCGGGCCTGATCATTCTGCTGACCTTCTACAACTGCCACGGCGTCACCATGCATTCGAACATGGATGTCCGCCTGGGTCCGCTGAACTATCTGGTGCCCGGGCCGGAGCAGCACCGCTGGCATCATTCCAGGGACATGCGTGAGGCGAACAACAACTTCGGTGGCAAGGTCGTCATCTGGGACTTGTTGTTCGGAACCTTCCTTCTGCCCGGCGACCGCATTCCCCCGGAGGACATCGGCCTGGCCGACAATGTCCGTCTGCCCGACTCCTACGTGGGCTTGCTGCTGGCTCCGTTCCGCTGGTCCAAACTTCCGCTGCGCAATCCCGATCCGGCGCTGGAGCCCAAGCCGGCCAAGTCCGGTGCGGACAGCGTCTGACAACTGCGGATCCGACCGCCGATCGGACGGTCGTACAGGTCCAAGGCCACGGCCGGATCTCGGGCGATGCGGTCGGTGTGCCGCTTCACGAGGTCACCGAGACCTTTGCGATCGAGCACCTGGGAGTGCGACGCAGCCGCTTCCCACACGACGTCCTCGGCCAGCCGGACGTCAAGGACGTCATCGTGCTCGAGAGCATCAACGACATCGGCGACAACATCGGCTCCGACGGCACCGGACCGCTGACGGCGACCGACCTGGAGAACGGCATGCTGAACGTCATCCGCCAGGCGCACGCGGCAGGAGCGAAGATCACCGGTGGAACGATCCTGCCCCACCAGGGCGCCAAGTACTGCACGACCTACGGTGAGCAGATCCGTGAGACCGTGAACCAGTGGATCCTGACGAGCGGCGCGTTCGACGGCGTCATCGACTTCGACAAGGTGATGCAGAACCCCGGCAATCCGCTGGCGCTCGACCCCACGTACGACTCCGGCGACCGCCTGCACCCGAACGACGCCGGGTACCAGGCGATGGCCGACGCGGTCGACCTGAGCACGTTCGTGCCGTAGCCGGGAGTCGGGGCTCCGGATCAGCGATCTCGCCGCAGTCCCCGGCCCTGCTCAGCAGGTGGTGCCCGGTGACACGGGCTTGAGCCCGGTCAGGTAGCCGTCCACCGCGTCGGTGACGCAGGCGTTGCTGCGGCCGTAGGCACCGTGGCCCAGGCCCTTGAAGGTGAGCAGCATCCCGCCGGGCAGCTGGGCGGCCAGGCTCTGGGCGTTCTGGTACGGCGTCGCCGGGTCGCCGGTGGTACCGGCCACGAGGACCGGCGGCAGGCCGGCGGCGGACACCCGGTGCGGCTTGAGCGGGCCGGCGGGCCAGTCGCGGCAGTTGAGTGCGGCGAGTACACCGGAGGTCCCGAAGACGCCCGACTCCCGGTGGGCGCGATCGAGCACGTTCCAGTAGGCCTGCGGGTCCTTGGGGTGCGGGATGTCGAGGCAGTTGACGGCCGTCAGGACGTCGCCGCTGTTGTCGCGCGGCGGGGTGTCCGCGTCGTGCGTGCCGTTCGTGGTGCTCGGCTCCGGGGATGGCCGCCTCCACCTTCTGGTGGAAGCGGCCTCTTCGGTCTGTGAGATCGCGGTCGGGAGGGCGTGAACCCGCGAGCCCTTGGGCCCCGGTGGTCCGTCAGTCGACTGGAAGGCGCGGGGTGCGCGGCGGTTCCGTGCGGCGTCGCCCGGTCGTTTCGAAGGCGGCGGCGAGCCGGAGCAGGGTGGTGTCGTCGTAGGAGCGGCCGGCGAAGGTCAGCCCGACCGGCATGCCGGTGTCGGTCATGGTGCCCATCGGGACGGTCACCGTGGGAATTCCGAGGTGGCGCGGTACGAGGTTGCCGTTCGCGACCCACACGCCGTTGTGCCAGCCGAGGTCGGCGGAGGCCTCGTTCACGTCCATGTCCGCAGGGCCGACGTCGGCGACCGTGGGGAAGAGCACGGCGTCCAGGCCGAGTTCGTCCATCCACGTCTCCAGGTCGATCCTGCGGGTCTCCTCGAGTCCGCGCAGTCCCTGCTCGAGGTGCGGGATCTCGGTGATCGACGCGTACGGACGGTCGCGCACGAGCCGCGGGTAGTCGGCGATCACGTCGTCGAAGCCGGTGTAGCGGTCCGGCAGTTCGCCGGGGTGCTTGGGCCAGATGCGTGCGCCCTCGACGTCGGCGAGGGTCGCCAGTGCGGGGTCCGCGTTGGCGCGCAGGAAGTCGTCCCAGGCCCAGGCCGACAGGTCGAGGATCTCGCGGGTGAGGAACTCGCGGCTGACGAGGCCTCGGGTGAGGAGGGACGGCGCGCCGGGGCGGTCGGACTCGTAGTTGGTCACCACGGGGAAGGCGACCTCGACGACCTCGGCGCCGGCGTCCTCCAGATCGCGGCGGGAGGCCTGCCACAGGGCGATGACCGAGGCGCGCGTGTCGATCCGCTGTCCGGTCCGGCCGCCGATGCCGCCGTCGGGGTTGGTCCCGGCGTCGGGGTCGGCGTTGATGTACATCCCGGGCACGCCGACGCGCTTGCCGGCGAGCGTCGCGCGCGCCGCTGCCGCGTCCGCGGGGGCCAGCGCCGGGTAGGAGGCCGGACGGACCTGGGACGGTGCGGGCAGCTGCACCCAGGGCTGGGACCGCCACAGGTCGCCGCGGGTGTCCGGGTCGTCGGCGACGATGACGTCGAGCAGTTCGAGGAGGTCGGCCATGGTGCGGGTGTGCGGGACCACGACGTCCATGGTCGGTACGAGTGGCCAGTTGCCGCGCACCGAGATCACGCCGCGGCTGGGGGTGTAGGCGCACAGGGCGTTGTTCGAGGCGGGCGCCCGGCCCGAGGACCAGGTCTCCTCGCCGAGGCCGAACGCGCCGAACGAGGCCGCCGTGGCGGTGCCCGAGCCGTTCGAGGAGCCGGAGCCGTAGGCGCTGGTGAGCCAGTCGGCGCTGTAGGGGCTTTCGGCGCGGCCGTAGACGCCGCGCTGCATGCCGCCGTTCGCCATCGGCGGCATGTTGGTCAGGCCGATGAGCACGGCACCGGCGGCGCGCAGCCGCTCGATGGCGAAGGCGTCGCGCTGGGCGACGAGGTGTTCGAAGGCGGGTGAACCGGCGGCGGCGGTCAGGCCCTTGGCGAGGTAGCTGTCCTTGGCGGTGTAGGGGATGCCGTCGAGCGGACCGAGGGTCTCGCCGCGTGCGCGGCGGGCGTCGGAGGCCTCGGCGTCGGCGCGGGCGTCCGGATTCATCACGACGAGCGAGTTGAGCGCTGTGGCGGTGCCGGGTCGGTCATAGGCCTCGATCCGGGCGAGGTAGGCGTCGAGCAGGCCGACCGCGGTGGTCTCGCCCTTCTCCAGCGCCGCGCGCAGGTCGGCGATACCTGTCTCGACGACGTCGAATGCGCGTGTCATGCGGATGTCTCCAGGGTGGTTCGGTCGAACGGTTCGACGGGTGGTGCGCTGGATGTCGCTGCGGGCGGAGAGCGGCACGGAGTCGGCGGTGACCACCGACGTGCCCGCGGCGCCGTACTGAGACCCTCGGTACGGCACCGCGGCACGTGGTGCCGGCCGAGCCGCCGCCGGCTACAGGACGGCGGGGGCGAGTTCGTCGGTGAGCGGGCGGTCCTGGTCGGCGCCGCGCATGCGGCGGTCGGGGCGGCGCACGAGCAGGTAGGCGAGGCCGGCGAGTGTGACCGCGCCGACGCCGAGCGGCGCTGCCCAGATCTGGTACCAGGGTGCACCGGCCGGGGCGAGGATGGCGCGCGGCCAGCAGATGTTGACCAGCTCGAAGCCGGTCCACAGCACCGCGAGGAGGTTGAGCGGGGTGCCGAGGCGTCCGTAGCCGACCGCTCCGGCGGGCTTCCAGGTGCGGCGCAGGCGGGCGATCAGGGCGACGAGGGTGAGCAGGAAGAACGGCACGAAGGTGGCGGCGCTGCCGAAGGTGATCAGGCTGCCGATGGCCGAGGTGCTCAGGCCGAGCGGCAGTGCGGCGCAGCTGATCACCGTGGCGGCGATGAGGCCGCCGATCGGTGCTTTGTGCTTGTTGACCTTGCGGATGTGGCGGGAGAAGGGGAAGACGTCGTCGCGGGCGAGGGAGTAGAGACCGCGGGCGGCGCCGCCCTGGGAGGCCATCAGGCAGGCGGTGAAGCTGATCAGGACGACGAGGACGAAGGGCTTGTCGGCCCAGCCGCCGAAGGCGTGGGTGACGGCGGTGGTGACCGGGTCGAGGTCCTTGCCGGCGACGACGCCGGCGGGGTCGGGGTGGGCGAGCCCGACCGAGACGGCGTTGAGGATGACGACGAGCCCGACGCTGAGCAGCGACCACCACATCGCTCTCGGCACCTGTCTGGCCGCGTCCTTGGTCTCCTCGGCGGTCGACACGCAGGCGTCGAAGCCGATGAAGGCCCAGCCGGCGACGGCCACGGCGGCGAGCAGGGCGCCGGTGTCACTGATGCCGAGGCCGGCGGGCGCGTGCAGGAAGTCGGTGAGCAGCGAGAAGCCGTGTTGCCGGAAGACCAGCAGCAGGGTGAAGCCGACCAGGACGGAGGCAACGGCTTCGGCGGCGATGCCCAGGCTCACGAACCAGCGCAGGAAGTTGATGCCGTAGGCGTTGACCAGGGTGCAGAAGAGCATGAAGCCGACCGAGACGAGGACCTGCTCGGCGGGCGTCGGGACGGCGCCGAAGAGCGCGAAGAGCCAGGGTGAGGCGAGGTAGGCGACGGTGGTGTTGCCGAACATCACGGCGAACTGCCACATCCAGCCGCTCAACCAGGCCGCGGCCGGGCCGACCAACCGCCTGCTCCACTGGTACGCGCCGCCGGCCAGCGGCCACTGCGAGGCGAGCTCGGAGTAGACGGCGACGACCAGGCACTGCCCGAGCAGGCACAGCGGCAGCGCCCAGACCCAGGCCCCGCCCGCGACACTCATGCCGACCTGC
The DNA here is from genome assembly GCF_042883685.1 of Kitasatospora sp. NPDC058190. Classification (NCBI taxonomy): domain Bacteria; kingdom Bacillati; phylum Actinomycetota; class Actinomycetes; order Kitasatosporales; family Streptomycetaceae; genus Kitasatospora; species Kitasatospora sp. NPDC058190. The sequence goes on along the minus strand of NZ_JBHVVI010000046.1, from coordinate 49,382 downwards.
ACGGCCGCGTACAGCCCCACGACCGGGGAGACGACGGCGAAACCCATGGAGATGTTTCCGAGCACGGTCAGGCTGCGCCGCAGCTCCTGCTGGTAGCCGAGCGCGACCAGCCGGTCGGCATCGGTTGGGGTGTTCTCGGCCACGAGCTGCGCCCTCCAGATAAAACTAACTTTGTTAGCAACTGCTGTTGGTCTGGCACGATAGCTCCCGGACGCGCAGAGCGGAAGAGGGGATTTTTCGGTGGGCCGACCGAACAAGGCAGTGCTGACCCGCGAGCGGATCGCGCTCGCCGCGCTCCAGGTGGTGGACGAGGAAGGCGCCGACGGCCTGACCATGCGAGCACTGGCGGAGCGGCTCGGAGTCAAGGCGGCGTCGCTCTACAACCACATACAGAGCAAGGACGAACTGGTCGACGCGGTCTCCGAGCTGGTCAACGACGAGATCGACCACACACCGCTGGGTGATCCCGACTGGCGGGCCGGCCTCGCGGCGTACGCGCGCGGCTACCGCGCGGTCTTCCTGCGGCACCCGAACACCGTCGCCCTGCTCGCCCGCCGCCGCGTCGAAGCGGACAACGCGCTGCGCGGCTACGACGCGCTGCTCGCCCTCCTCGGGCGGGCCGGCCTGGGCCCCGCGGACGCGGCGGAGGTCGCCGCGGCACTGGACTACCTGGTACTCGGCTCCGCACTGGAGACCTTCACCGCCGGCTTCACCCGCGCACCGGCCGCGTACCGGCCGCAGTACCCGGCGCTCGCGGACGCCTTGGACGGCTCCTCCGCCCGCGGCGGCGGCGCGACGGGCCTCGACGACCGCGGGTTCGAACTGGGGCTCGGCCTGCTGCTCGACGGCGTGGAACGCCGGGCATCGTAGGGCCGAGGCGGGTTGTCGCCCCCGGGAAGGGGCGCGAGGCTCCTGCCCTCGCCCGAGCGGAGGCGGTGACGATCTCGGACCCGGTCCGCCGGGCGAGGACGGGTGCGACCCCGCTCCTGGTCGACGCGTTCCTTCGCGGCGATGCCGGGTGTCGTGCGGGCGATGCGGCCGGTTGGTGGACATCGCCCCGACGCGAGCGTGACGGGCCGGTCCTGGCGCTGGAGCTGCCCGTAGGGTGACCTGCGCCACACTCGTGGCGATCCAGGGCGAGGAGCCCGCCGCGGCGAGGAGGGTCGGATGTGAGGACCGGAACCGATCGGCCCACCGGTACGGGCGTCCACGGGCCGGGCCGGGCCGGCATTCCGCAAGGGCACCTGCGTACCGACCGCTGGTGGCTCCCGCGACTGGCCACGGTCGCCGGCCTGCTCGCCTTCGTGGGCTACGCGACCTGGCGAGCCTTCGACGGGACGCACTACTACGTGGCGCCGTACGTCTCCCCCTTCTACTCGCCCTGCCTGGCCGCGAACTGCGTGAGCGTACGAGGCGGGGCTGACTGGGCGTTGTTCGGGAGCTGGTGGAGGCTGTCGCCCGCGCTGCTGGTGCTGGTCTTCCCCCTGGGCTTCCGGGTCACCTGCTACTACTACCGCAAGGCCTACTACCGTGCATTCTGGTCCTCGCCGCCGGCCTGCGCGGTGGCCGAGCCGCACGCCCGTTACGGCGGCGAGACCCGGATGCCGTTGATCCTGCAGAACGCCCACCGGTACTTCTTCTACCTGGCTCTCCCGTTCGCCGCGATCCTCACCTACGACGTCGCGTTGGGCTTCCGTGACGCTGCCGGCGCGTGGGGACACGCAGGGCTCGGCAGCTTCGTCCTGCTGGTGAACGTCGCCCTGATCTGGGCGTACACGCTGTCCTGCCACTCCTGCCGGCACATCGTCGGCGGACGGCTCAAGCACTTCTCCAGGCATCCGGTGCGCTACCGGATGTGGCTGACCGTCAGTCGTCTGAACGCCCGCCACATGCAGCTCGCGTGGTGCTCGCTGGCCTCCGTCGCATTGGCCGACCTGTACGTGTACCTGGTGGCGTCCGGGGCCTTCGCCGACCCCACCCTCTGGTGAGCTGAGAGGACATGCGCATGGCTGATCTCGAGCGGCACGGCTGCGACGTGGTCGTGGTGGGCGCCGGTGGGGCGGGTCTGCGGGCCGCGATCGCGGTGCGCGAGCAGGGGCTGCGCGTGGTGGTGATCTGCAAGTCGCTGCTCGGCAAGGCGCACACGGTGATGGCCGAGGGTGGGATCGCCGCCGCGATGGGCAACGTCAACAGCAACGACAACTGGCAGGTGCACTTCCGCGACACCATGCGCGGTGGGAAGTTCCTCAACAACTGGCGTATGGCCGAGCTGCACGCCAAGGAGGCGCCGGAGCGGGTCTGGGAGCTGGAGACCTGGGGCGCGCTCTTCGACCGGACCGAGGACGGTCGGATGTCGCAGCGCAACTTCGGCGGCCACGAGTACCCGCGCCTGGCCCATGTCGGCGACCGGACGGGGCTGGAGCTGATCCGCACGCTGCAGCAGAAGGTGGTCTCGCTGCAGCAGGAGGACCACCGGGCGTCCGGCCCCAAGGATCCGACACGGTACGAGTCCGGGCTGAAGGTCCTTCAGGAGTGCACGGTGACCCGGGTCATGAAGGACCGCGACCGAGTCGCGGGCGTCTTCGGCTACGACCGGGAGAGCGGGCGGTTCTTCGTCGTCGAGGCACCGGCGGTGGTGCTGGCGACCGGCGGAATCGGGAAGTCGTTCAAGGTGACCTCCAACTCCTGGGAGTACACCGGTGACGGCCACGCGCTCGCGCTGCTGGCCGGGGCGGGCCTGCTGCACATGGAGTTCGTCCAGTTCCACCCGACCGGCATGGTCTGGCCGCCGTCCGTCAAGGGCATCCTGGTCACCGAGTCGGTGCGTGGAGACGGCGGGGTGCTGCGCAACAACGACGGCCGCCGGTTCATGTTCGACTACGTTCCGGAGGTCTTCAAGGGGCAGTACGCCGAGACCGAGCAGGAGGCGGACCGCTGGTTCGCCGACCCCGACCACAACCGCCGCCCGCCCGATCTCCTCCCGCGCGACGAGGTGTCCCGGGCGATCAATGCCGAGGTCAAGGCAGGCCGCGGCACCCCGCACGGCGGGGTCTACCTGGACGTCTCCACCCGGCTGCCGGCCGAGGAGATCACCCGTAAGCTGCCGTCGATGTACCACCAGTTCAGGGAGCTGGCGGACGTCGACATCACCTGCGAACCGATGGAGGTCGGGCCGACCTGCCACTACGTGATGGGCGGGGTCGAGGTGGACCCGGACACCGCGGCCAGCCCCGCCGTCCCGGGTCTGTACGCGGCGGGCGAGGTGGCCGGCGGAATGCACGGATCCAACCGCCTCGGCGGCAACTCGCTCTCCGACCTGCTGGTCTTCGGCCGCCGGGCCGGGCTGCACGCCGCCGAGTACGCGCGCGGCCTGGTGGACCGTCCGGCGATCGACGAGGCGCAGCTGGAGGAGGCCGTGCGGGAGGCGGTGGCGCCGTTCGACACGACGCGGGGCGCGGGCGGGGGCGCGGAGAACCCGTACGCCCTGCACCAGGAGCTCCAGCAGACCATGAACGATCTGGTCGGCATCATCCGCCGCGAGGGCGAGATGCGACAGGCACTGGAGAAGCTGGCCGAGCTCAGTGAGCGCGCGGCCCGTACGGTGGTCGAGGGTCACCGGCAGTTCAACCCCGGCTGGCACCTGGCCCTGGACCTGCGCAACCTGCTGCTGGTCTCCGAGTGCGTGGCTCGCGCCGCGCTCACGCGCACCGAGAGCCGTGGCGGCCACACCCGCGAGGACCGGCCCGGCATGGACCGGGAGTGGCGGAAGGTCAACCTGGTCTGCCGGTACGGCGGGGACGGGATCGAGGTGGCCCGCGAGCGGAACGGGGTGGCCCGGCCCGATCTGCTGGCGCTGTTCACGCGCGAGGAGCTGGCGAGGTACCTGACGGCCGAGGAGCTGTCCGAAGGAGTGCAGGAATGACGTACCACGCTGAGTTCCGGGTGTGGCGGGGTGACGTGTCCGGCGGCGGCTTCACCTCGTACCGGATCGAGGTCCACGAGGGCGAGGTGGTGCTCGACCTGGTGCTCCGGCTGCAGGCCGACCAGGCGCCGGACCTCGCGGTCCGCTGGAACTGCAAGGCCGGCAAGTGCGGCTCGTGCAGCGCCGAGATCAACGGGCGGCCGCGGCTGCTCTGCATGACCCGGATGTCCGCGCTGCCGCCGGACCAGCCGGTGACCATCACACCGCTGCGGGCCTTCCCGGTGATCCGGGACCTGGTGACGGACGTGTCCTTCAACTACGTCAAGGCGCGCGAGATTCCGAGCTTCGCGCCGCCGCCGGGCCTCGGGCCCGGCGAGTACCGGATGCGGCAGGAGGACGTCGAGCGCTCGCAGGAGTTCCGCAAGTGCATCGAGTGCTACCTGTGCCAGAACACCTGCCACGTGGTGCGTGATCACGAGGAGAACAAGGACGCCTTCGCCGGGCCGCGCTATCTGATGCGGATCGCCGAGCTGGACATGCATCCGCTGGACACGGTGGACCGGCAGACCGATGCGCAGGAGGTGCACGGGCTGGGCTACTGCAACATCACCAAGTGCTGCACCGAGGTCTGCCCCGAGCGCATCAAGATCACGGACAATGCGCTGATCCCGCTCAAGGAACGGGTCGCGGACCGCAAGTACGACCCGCTGGTCTGGCTCGGCAGCAGGATCGGCCGACGCACCAAACCGGCGCGGTGAGCACCGGACGCTCAGGTCCGATCACCCACAGGTCCGCCTCGATTCGTGCGGCGCAGGCCGGAGCGATGGCGATCTGGACGGCGAACCTGTCAGTCGGCCGCCGGGGTGATCTCGTACATCCCGGGGCCGTCCAGGTATCGCACCGTGTTGAGGTCGCGCTGCAGGACGGCATCCACCGGGTGGCTGAGCGTCAGGGTAGCCGGGTATTCGCGATCGTAGGTTGTCGCGGTGATCGCGTCGCCGGGCCTCACCAGCACGGTGAGGGACTGGAAGCTCGCCAGCTGCTTGAGCTGGTCCAGCGCGCGGTAGCCCCGTAGCCGTCCCGAAGCCGGGGCGACCAGCGCCGCCCAGGCGAACGCGTGCCGCCGCTGGTAGGGCCGGCCCGCCCGGGCGCGGAACCGTTCGGGCCGGACGTAGGCGTCGACGGTCCACTCCAGTTGGCCCTCGCCCAGGACCTCGGCCGTGTAGTAGGGCAGCCCCGAAACGCGGGCGCCCACCTCGACCAGCCGTGGGCCGTCCGGGGTCAGCTTGATCTCCAGGTGCGCCGCGCCGTACCGGATGCCGAGGGCGTCCAGCACCCGGCGGCCGTAGTCGAAGAGCTCGCCGACCGGCTGTTCGTCGGAGCGCAGCAGCACCTGCGCGGTCACCAGGTCCCGCACCCCATTGGCCTCGATCCGCTCGGTGCGCCAGGCGTCGGTCAGCTGGTGCACACCCGCGCAACTGACCGTGTTCACGATGTACTCGGCGCCCACCAGGTACTCCTGGGCGACGACCTCGGTGATCGGCTCGCCCAGCACCGTACGGCGGCTGCGCAGCCTGCGCAGCGCGGCGACCGAGTCCTGCGGCAGGTCGCAGAACGACACGCCGTCACCCCAGTAGCCGCGCAGGGGCTTGACGACCACGGTCCCGCCCACCTTCTCGTGCCAGGCCAGCAGTTCGGCTTCGTCACCGGTTCGCAGCTGCCGCATGCCGGGGACGCCCTGAGCCTTGATCGTCTCGATCTGCACGTACTTGTCGCGCCGCGCGCTGCTCAGGGCGGTGCCGTTGGAGGCCAGCCCCAGCCGCTCGGAGAGGGCGTCGGCGAGCTCCACCCCGGTCTCACGACCGGCCAGGACCGCGACCGGCCCCAGCGCGGCGAGCTGTGCGGCCAGGACCTCCAACTCGCCGTCGTGGAGCAGCAGATGACCGAAGGCCCGGTCGTCCACCGGATCGACTCCGACCGGAGGGACGGGCGTGCTCCGGACCTGGATCACCTCGCCGCCCACCGCGCCGAACGCGTCGGTGAACCCGAAGGACGTGCCGAACGCGTCGACGACCGCGACACGGAATGCTGACATCGGTTGCCTGCCTACTGGTTGGCCGGAGCGGAGCCGGGGTGGGCGAGATCGGCGCGAAGCGCGAGGAGCCGGTACACCGCATTGGTGAGCACGTGCCGGACGTTGAACCCCGACGTGCCGGGGTCCCGGCCGTCCAGGATGTCGTGTTCGCCGCCCTGTTCGCGGATGTCGCGACGGGTCAGCCCGGTCCGCTCCCGGAACGCCTCGGGGAGCGCGTGCCGGGTGACGCCCAGATGCGCCATCCGGAAGTCCACGAACTTGTCGATCACCCTGACCAACCGGTCGCGGCCCGCGCGGTCGAGCACCAGCCGTCCGTCCCGCAGCCGCTGGGACACGTTCGCCCCGCGGCTGGAGTCGCCGCGCCACCGCGCGATGACGGGCCGGGACCACGAGGGGAAGTAGGACATCGACTGGTCCAGGAAGATGCCGTACCCCTTCGACGGCGGCAGCAGGGCCAGTTCGAGGAGGTGGACACTGGGCATGAACGCACCGCTCGCGCCGCGCGGGCCGCCGGGATGGCCCATGTGGTAGGGGCGGAACCGGTTGAACGCCTGCTGTGACAGCCTGCGGTACGTGGCCATGTACCGCGTGAATTCCGCGAGGCACTCGACGACGTCGTCCAGGACCGCGGCCGGTCGGGCGGCGGCCGCCGGCAGGACCAGCGAGCGCAGGCCGTAGGCGGCCGACTTCGCCCACGGTTCGGAGAGGTGGTGGCCGAGGTAGAAGTCCCGTTCGAGAGCGGCGTCCCGGCCTGCGGAGAACACCCGGATGTCCCCGCCGCGCCGGTATTCCTCGCAGTTGACGTCGATCAGGAGCTCGTAGCTCAGATGGGGATCCAGGGCGGGGAACCTGCCGCACTGGGCGGATATCAGCTCGGCCAGGGCGCGGGGTGCGGCCTGCGGCCCCGCGGGCGCGTAGCCGCTGAGCAGGAAGAGCAGATCGAGCTGGAGGAGGCGCGCGGTCCGCTCGTCGTCCTCGGAGAGGCACTGCGGAGTGACGTTCCGGAGCATCTGCTCCTGGGAATCGGCGAGTTGTTGATACGTCAGACGCTCTGCCGAGAGGTCGCTGAGGGTGGCGGGAAGGCTGTGCAAGACGTAGTCGCGCAGCGGTGAGCCCGAGCGACCGGGGGCGGGAGAGGTGTGCTGCCGGGGGTGTGCGACACCCTCGAAGAGCTGGCTGCTGTTCACGTCTTCTCCTTGCCGGCCGCCGCGACGGGCCGTGACGGCACTGGGGTTGGTGTTGCTCGGAGGCCCGGCTGCCTGCCGGGGCCCGTACCGGCGGCGCCGAGGCCGGTGGCTCACTGCCCCGTCGGGAAGTCGGCGGCGGCGCTCGCCTCGGCCCACTTCCGCGTCTCGTCCGCCCGTGCCTCACCGGCGGTCAGGGCGGCGGTCACGGCCTGGGCGCCGAGCAGCAGCCGGCGTGGCGGGTCGTCGTGGCCGATGACGTCGATGATCACCCGGGCGGCGCGGGCCGGGTCGCCGGGCTGCGTGCCGTCGTTCTCCTGGCGGTAGCGGTTCATGGCGCCGATGGTCTCCTCGTAGTCGGGTCCCACCGGGTGCAGTTCCATGGATGAGCCTTGCCAGTCCGTCCGGAAGGCGCCGGGCTCGACGATGACCACCTTCACCCCGAACGGGGCGACCTCACTGGCCAGGACTTCGGAGAAGCCCTCGACGGCGAACTTCGCGCTCTGGTAGGCGCCCATGCCCGGGGTGCCTCCGACCCGGCCGCCCAGGGAGGAGAACTGCACGAACACTCCCGACCGCTGCTTGCGCAGCACCGGCAGCGCGGCCCGGGTGACATTGACGACCCCGAAGAAGTTCGCCTCGAACTGCTCGCGGAAGTCCTTCTCCGCCATCTCCTCGATTGGGCCGCTGTTGGCGTATCCGGCGTTGTTCACCACCACGTCCAGCCGCCCGAACGCCGCGACCGCGCTGTCCACCGCGGCACGGGCCGCAGCCGCGTCGGTCACATCCAAGTCCGCGGTACGGACCCGCGCCCCGTAGCGGGAGACCAGGTCCGCCAGCTGCTCCGGCCGCCGAGCCGTCGCCAGGACCTGCTCTCCTCTCTCCAGAACCGCTTCGGTCAGTCGCCGCCCGAAGCCCCGGGACGCGCCGGTGATCAACCACGTGCGAGTCATGTCAAGCTCCTTGTGCTCTGTCGTGAGACCGATCGGTCATCACTGTCACGTGCGGTGCATCCGTCGCACATCAGTCATATGACGCTGAGTCCGCGATGGCGGTCGGGCCGAGGGTGACTGAATCCTGCTGGAACTGCTGGAACTGCTGGACCGCGACTGGCGGCAGTGGACCGCCGCCCTACCCGAACAGCTCGCCGTCCAGGTCACCCCCCGGCGCCCCGCCGATCCGGCGCGGCCGGGAGTTCGCCGCCGTCCTGGCGCGCTCCCTCGCGCGGCACCGGGTACTGTGCGACCTGCTCAGCGCCCAGGCGGGCGTCCTGGAGCACAACGTCTCCGCGGACGTGGCCGCCTGCTACAAACGAGCGGCCCTCGAAAACGTCGCCGCTCTGGCCGCACTCGCCCGCCAGTACCTGCCCGAACTCGGCGGCCACGCCGACCGGTTCTGCGCCCCGGCCGTCATGGTCAGCGGCGCGGTGTGGACCCATGCCCGACCGTCCGCCGCCATGCTCGCCGCCTATGACGCCGATCCCTCGCTCGCCGCCCTGCGCATGGACTTCACCACCACCCTGGAGGACATGCTGACAACCCTCGTCGCCGGCACCCTCGCCAGTGCCCAGGAATGACCAGTACTACGACAAGTTCGCGGAGTGGACGGACTCCGGTGGTGAGCCGGAGAAGGTCCCGACGTACGACGAGATGCTCGACGCGATCTCGCTGTACTGGCTGACCGGCACCGGCGCGTCGTCGTCCCGGCTGTACTGGGAGGGCGCCCACGCCGGCGGCGGACCGTTCAACGCCGTGTCCATTCCGAAGGTGCCGGTCGCGGTGACGGTCCTTCCCGCCGAGATCTACCCCGCGCCGCGCAGCTGGGGCGAGCGGACCTTCGGCAACATCATCCACTGGAACGAGGTCGACAAGGGCGGCCACTTCGCCGCCTGGGAGCCGCCGAAGCTCCTGGCCGAAGAACTCCGCAACGCCTTCAGGACGTTGAGGTGGAACGGCGCGGTGGTGTGGGGCCCGCCGGACCCCGGAGACCCTCTGGCGACCACGGACGTGCGTGACCGCAGGTCAGACGAATGATGCGCCCGAGGCGCCGTGCTGACATCCTCTCGGGTGTTCCCAGTCAAGCCTCCGGCTGCGTCCAGGACAAGGTCGGCTTCGACCGGACCCCGTAGCCGAACCCGTGCGGCTCGGCCGGCCCCGCTCTTCGTAGGATGGGCGTAGCTCCTCCGGGAGGAACTTCTTCCCGGAGGTGCCATGGCGCAGTGCGTGAAACACCAACTGCTCGGGCGCGCCCGGGAGGTGGAGGCGCTGGACCGTCTGCTGCGCGAGGTGCGCGGCGGGCGCAGCCGGGTGTTGGTGCTGCGGGGTGAGGCGGGCGCCGGCAAGTCGGCGCTGCTCGACCATCTGGCCGGGCAGGCGGGGCAGGGGCAGGTCGTACGCGCGGCCGGCGTCGAGGCCGAGGCCGAGTTCGCCTATTCGGCCCTGCAACGGCTGTGCGCCCCGCTGTTGTCGCACCTCGACCGGCTGCCGGAGGTGCAGCAGGACGCGCTGCGGGTCGCGTTCGGCTTGAGCACGGGAAACCCGCCCGAGATGCTGCTGGTCGGGATGGCGGTCCTCGGTCTCTTCGCCGAGGCGGCGGCCCGGTCTGCGCTGGTGTGCCTGGTCGACGACGCGCAGTGGCTGGACCTGATGTCCCAGCGGATCCTGGCGTTCGTCGGGCGTCGACTGGACGCGGAATCGGTGGCGTTGGTGTTCGCCGAGCGGATCACCGATGGCAGGAGGGACGAGGCCTTCTCCGGCCTGCCGGATCTTCCCCTGTGCGGGCTGGCCGATGCCGACGCCCGGGCACTGCTGGACGGCGTGCTGCCGGGGCCGGTCGACGCCCGCGTGCGGGACCGGATCGTGGCCGAGACCGGCGGGAATCCGCTCGCCCTGCTGGAGTTGCCCCGGGGCCTGTCGCCGGCGGAGTTGGCGTTCGGCTTCGGCGGGCCCGGCGCCGGCCCGCTGGCGACCCGGGTCGAGGACGGCTTCCGTCGGCGCGTGGACGCGCTGCCGGGCGACACCTGCGCCCTGCTGCTGGTCGCGGCGGTCGAACCGGTCGGCGACGGGCCGCTGTTGTGGCGTGCTCTGCGCCTGCTGGGAATCGGGCCGGAGGCCGCGGCACCGGCTGAGGCCGCGGACCTGATCACCCTGGGAGCCTCGGTGCGGTTCCGGCACCCGCTGGTGCGTTCGGCGGTATGGCGCGGCGCGGATGCCGCAGCGCTGCGTGCGGCGCACGCCGCCCTGGCCGAGGCCACCGACGCCGAGCGCGACCCCGACCGGCGGGCCTGGCACCGGGCCCACGCCGCGGTCGGGCCGGACGAGCAGGTCGCCGCCGCACTGGAGGGCTCCGCCGACCGGGCCCTGGCGCGCGGTGGTCGGGCGGCCGCCGCTTCCTTCCTGGAACGGGCCGCGGCGCTCACCCCCGACCCGAAGGAGCGGGCGCGGCGCGCACTGGCGGCCGCGGCGGCCAACGTCGCCGCGGGCGTGCCGGCTCGGGTTCCCGACCTGCTCGCCGCCGCGGAGCTGGGGCCGCTGGACCGGTTGCAGCAGGCCCATGCCGGTCGGCTGAGGGCCAAGGCGTCAGCCATGACCGACTCGGGGAGGGGTGCGGTGCAGCCGCTGCTCGACGCGGCGGGCCGGCTCAGGGACCTCGACCCGGCCCTCGCGCGGGAGACCTGCCTCGCGGCGTTCGACGCGGCCATCTGGGCCGGCCGGTACGACGAAGGCGCACTGCGCCGGGTCGCCGAGGCCGCTCGCGACCTGCCGCCCGGCGACGAGCCGGCCGGAGTCTTCCTCCGTGCCCTGGTCGCCCGGAGCGTGGACGGGCCGGCCGCCGCCTTCCCGCAGTTGGCGCGGGCGCTGCGCTCCCTCACCGACGAGGAGGACCCGTCCGTCCTGTGGGCGGCCGCGAACGCCGCCGCGGAGCTGGGCGACCTCCAGGGCTGGCTGGACATCGGCGACCGGGCGGTCCGCTTCGCCCGCCGGACGGGAACCCTGTCGCTCCTCTCGACGGCGCTGCCCTACCGGGCGTCCGCGCTGGGCTTCGCGGGGCGTTTCTCCCAAGCGGGCGACCTGCTGGCCGAGGCCGCGACCCTGGAGAAGGCCACCGGCTCGGTGACGCGCACGGCCACGGCGGCCTTGATCAGCGCGTACCAGGGACGGGAACGACCGGCCCTGGAAGCGATCGAGGCGATGGAACACGAAGGCGAGCAGCGCGGTCTGGGCCGACTCGTCGGCGTAGCCGCGTGCGCGAGGGCCGTGCTCCACAACGGCCTGGGCAACTATCCGCTCGCCATGGAAGCGGCGCTGCGCGGCGGAGAGCACAAGGACCTTGTGGTGCACTTCTGGACGTGCGGCGAGCTGGTCGAGGCGGCAACCCGGGCCGGCGAGCCGGCCGTGGCGGCCCGGGCGCGCGAGCAGCTGGCCGACTGGAGCCGGGCCGGCACACCCTGGGCCCTCGGCGCGCAGGCGGTCGCCGATGCCCTGACCGGGGCACCCGAGCAGGCCGAGGACCGCTACCGCGAGGCCGTGGACCACTTCGGCCAGGGCGGGCTCGGCGTGTTCGAGACCCGGGCCCGGTTGCTGTTCGGGGAGTGGCTGCGCCGCCGGAACCGGCGCGCGCAGGCCCGTTCGGAGCTGCGGGCGGCGCACGAGTCAGCCGTGGACATGGGTATGGAGGCGTTCGCGGAACGGGCCCGGCGGGAGCTGCTCGCCACCGGTGAGACCGCCCGCAAGCGGACCGTCGGCGCGCCGGTCCTGACCCCGCAGGAGGCGCAGATCGCCCGCCTCGCGGCCGCCGGACACCCGAACGCGGAGATCGGCGCGCAGCTGTTCCTCAGCCCTCGTACGGTCGAATGGCACCTGCGCAAGGTGTTCGCCAAGCTGGGGATCTCCTCCCGTCGCGAGATCGACGGCGCCCTGTCCGGGCGGTGACCGCCATGCTGTGACCGCCATGCGGTGATCGCCCATGTCCGGCGGGCCCGTGGGACGGCTACGGCAGCACGGTGCGCAGCTCCCGCCGCGAGCTGACGCCGAGTACGACCGCGCGCCGGGCACCGGGCCAGCTCGGGGAGGAGGGCCGGGAGGGCGGAGGGTGAGGACGGGGGAACCGCCCTCCGCCCTCCCGGCGTTCGGGGGCCGCTCTTCAGTGGCCGGATGGTGAGGGATCGTCAGCGGCTGCCGCGGGCGGCCTGCTCGATGACGCCGGCCACCAGGCCGGGGTGGGACACCGCGACGGAGTGGGACGCGGCCACCTCGGTGGTGTGGGCGTGGGCGCGCTCGGCCATGAACCGCTGCGCGGCGGCCGGGATGTTGAGGTCCTCGGTCGTGACGATGTCCCAGCTGGGTACGGTCTGCCAGGCGGCGACGGTGGCCTTCTCCGTCAGCGCGGCCTGGGCGATCGGCCGCTGCGACGCGGCCGCCAGCGCGGCCCGGTCGGCCGGGACGTCGGCGGCGAACTGGGCCCGGAACGTGTCCTGCTGGATGTACAGGTCGGTGCCGGTGCTGCCGTCGGCGTTGGTGAACGGCACCGGGTCCAGCGTGCCGGGCAGGGTGGAGCCGGGGAACCGGTTGGTCAGCTGCAGCGCGGACTCGCCCGGCGCGGGCAGGAACGCGGCGACGTAGACGAGGGCCTTGACCCGCGGCTCGCCGACGGCGGCCTCGCTGATGACCGAACCGCCGTAGGAGTGGCCGACCAGGACGACGGGGCCCTTGATGTGGTCGACGAGGCTGCGCAGCGCGGTGGCGTCGGTGGCCGGGCCGCGCAGCGGGTTGGCGGCGGCCACCACCGGGTAGCCGTCGCGGCGCAGCTTGGCGATGACGCCGTCCCAGCCGGAGCCGTCGGCGAACGCGCCGTGCTCCAGGACGACGGTCGGCTTCGGGGCCCGGTCGGTGGCCGAGTCCTGGGTCGCGGCGTTCGCGCTGCCGACGACGGCGAACGCGCCGACGACGGCGGCGGCACCGGCGATGAAGCGGCGCAGGCGGCCGTTCTCGATGCTGAACACGGAAACTCTCCAAGGGGATTCGAACGGTGCGGTGGATCCAGCGGTCCTCACTGTCGCCCTCGGCCCGTTCCCGACGCATCGGTCATGTGACTTCACACTTCCGGCCCTTCCAGGCCTCCGATCCGTCTCGCTGACTGAGCGTCAGGTGACTGATGCGCCGTCACCGACGCTGCGGCCACAGTGATGGCGCCATCCCCGATTCCGAGGAGAGACCATGAAACGACGGTTCCTGACCGTCGTCGCGGCGAGTGTTCCCCTGGTCGCCGCCGCGGCCGTGTCCACACCGGTGAGCGCGTCAGCGGACCTCGCCGCCACCGGCCCCTTGTCCTTCACCTGTGCTCCGTTCGGTCTTCCGGCCCCGGCGGGCACCGCGGTGGAGTCCGTGACCGCGGCCGTCGTCCCGGCTGGCACCTTCCACGTGCCCGGGGGCCCGCCGCTCGGCGGCGGCACGGTTCCGGACGTCCCGGCGCACTGCGAGGTGACGGTCACGCTGACCCACCCCGGCGCGAACGACCACGCCAAGGTGAACGTCTGGCTGCCGCAGACGGGTTGGAACGGCCGCTTCCAGGCGGTCGGCGGTCTCGCCTACGCCGCCGGGCTCGCCGCGGCCGTCAAGCAGGGCTACGCCGCCGCCACGACCGACGCCGGCGTCGGCGGAGCCCTGGACACCAGCTGGGCGCTGGACACCTCCGGACACGTCGACACCGCGCTCCTGGGCAACTTCGCCTCGCGCTCCGCGCACGAGATGGCACTGGTCGGCAAGCAGGTCGTGACCGACGTCTACGGCAAGGCGGCGTCCTACTCCTACTGGAACGGCTGCTCCACCGGCGGCCGCCAGGGCTACCTGGAGGCCCAGCGGTACCCGACGGACTTCAACGGCATCAACGCCGCAGCGCCGGGCATCAACTGGAACCAGTTCGAGATCGCCACCCTGTGGCCGCAGGTCGTGATGAACGAGGCGCACACCTACCCGACCGGGTGCGAGTTCGACGCCTTCAACCAGGCCGCCCTCAAGGCCTGCGACAAGCTCGACGGCGTGGTCGACGGCCTGGTCAGCGACCCGCAGCGGTGCGACTTCGACCCACGCCGCCTGGTCGGCACGCGGATCGAGTGCGACGGCAAGCAGGTCACCATCACCGAGGCGGACGCCGAGGTGGTCCACAAGATCTGGGACGGCCCGCGCGACGTGAACGGCAAGCGGCTCTGGTACGGGCTGCCGATCGGCGCCGACTTCCGCTCCCTGGCGGCCAGCAAGACCGACGCGAACGGCGTCACCACGGGCTCGCCGTTCTTCGTCCCGGCCGTGTGGGCCGCCACGTTCGTGGAGAAGCAGCCCTCGGCCGACACCGCGAACCTCACCTACGCGCAGTTCGACGAGATCTTCCGGAAGGCCCGCGCCGAGTACGACCCGGTCATCGGCACCCGCGACGCGGACCTCTCCGCGTTCCGCAACGCCGGTGGCAAGCTGATCACCTGGCACGGCGACGCCGACCAGCTGATCCCCACCGCGGGCACGGTCGACTACCGCAGGCGCGTGGACGAGAACATGGGCGGGACGAAGAAGGTCGACGACTTCTACCGACTGTTCCTGGCACCGGGCGTCTCGCACTGCGGCCTGGACGGCGGCAAGGTCGACGACTTGGCGGCGCTGACCGCCTGGGTCGAGCAGGGCAAGGCGCCGGCGGTGCTGCACGCCACCCTGACCACCGCCACCGGCCGGACCGTCGCCCGCGACGTGTGCCGCTACCCGATGGTCTCCCGCTACACCGGCCACGGCGACCCGAGTGCCGCGAGCAGCTTCCGCTGCGTCCGTGCCTCGCGCGACTGACCCCCCTCAAGGCCGAACACAGACTGCTGAAGAGAACGAGGAGAGAGTCGTGAACACAGTGACGGTGATGTCGAATTCGGCGGCGGTGAACGCGCAGGTCAACGGACGCGCCGCGCTGGTGAGGCTGTACCTCGTGCGCGGAGTCCTGGCGGTGGTGTGGGCCGTGGCCTTCGCCCACGCCCATGACACGCTCGGCGCGGCGGCGATCACGCTGCTCGTCGCCTACCCGCTGCTCGATGCGGTGTCGTCCGCGGTCGACTACCTGTCGGTGTCGGACGGACCGGAGCGGCGCGTCACGGCGTTCAACGGGGCCTTGAGCACACTGGTCGCGGTCGGTCTCGGCGTGGCGGGCTCCACGCGCGAGGTGAGCGCGGTGCTCGGCGTATTCGGCGTCTGGGCCGTCGTCTCGGGCGCGGCTCAGGTGGCGGTCGGCGTCCGGCGTCGCGGGCCCGAGCTGGGCAGGCAGTGGCCGATGCTGGTTGCCGGCGGCCTGTCCTTCGTCGTGGGCGTCTACTACGACATCCAGGCGGCGGGCCACAAGCCCTCGCTGGATGTGCTGTCCGTCTACGCCACCGGCGGCGGTGTCTTCTTCGTCGTCCAGGCCGGCTTGCTGGCCTGGACGGCACGCCGGGGTGCGGCGCAGCCGGCCTGAGGCCGGGGCACAGCGAGTTCGGGTCCGTCCCCTGGTGGGGGCGGACCCGAACGCCTTGTTGCCAGTGCCGGGTCATGCCTGACCTGCTGTGCTCAGAGGCCCAGATCCGCTGCCAGGCAGGAGAACCTGACCGCCAGCGCGTCGGGGTCATAGGCGTCCGCCACCTGATTCGCCGACAGCACCGCCTTCTCCTCGACCATGTCCTCGAAGGGGACACGTTCCGGGAGCGCGCCGAATCGGGCCTTGCGGATGTCCGCCGCCTGTTCGTGCGTGCTGGGGCTGGGATCACTCACGTTCGTACCTCCATGTGGTCGACACGTTTGTGGGTCACAGATGGTCGGCGTCCACCACGGCCTGGGCGAACGCCGTCGGTGCCTCCTGCGGCGCGTTGTGGCCGATGCCGGTGAGCACGCGGTGCTCGTACCGGCCGGTGAAGAACTTCCGGTACCCGGTGCCGTCGGTCGTGGGCAGGAACGGGTCGAGGGCGGGGTCCAGGGCGATGGTCGGCACCGTGACGGGCGGTCGGGCCGCGAGCAGCTGCTCGTAGTGCTCGTAGCGGCGCTCGCCGTCGGCCAGGCCCAGGCGCCAGCGGTAGTTGTGGATCACGATGGCGGCGTAGTCGGGGTTCTCGAACGCCGCGGCCGTGCGCTCGAAGGTGGCGTCGTCGAACTTCCAGGTGGGGGAGGTCTCCTCCCACACCAGCCGGCACAGGTCGTGCCGGTTCTGCCTGGTCTCCATGGCGATGCGGCCGCGATCGGTGGCGAAGTAGTACTGGTACCACCAGGTGTGCTCGGCCTTCGGTGGCAGCGGGTTCTTCTGCGAAGGGATGTTGACGATGAGGTAACCGCTCACTGCCACCAGGGCCTTGACCCGCTCCGGCCACAGCGCCGCGATGGTGCCGGCGGCCCGCGAGCCCCAGTCGAAGCCGGCCAGCACCGCCTCGTGGATCTTCAGGGCGTCCATCAGGGCGATGATGTCGAGGGCGATCGCGGACTGCTGCCCGGTGCGGACGGTCGTCGGGGACAGGAAGGTCGTGGTGCCGTGGCCCCGCAGGTACGGCACGATCACCCGGTAGCCGGCGTCCGCCAGCAGCGGCGCCACGTCGACATAGCTGTGGATGTCGTAGGGCCAGCCGTGCAGGCAGATGACCACGGGTCCGTGCTTGGGTCCGGCCTCGGCGTAGCCGATGTCGAGCACGCCGGCCTGCACCCGCTTCAGGTCGGTGAACGTGGTGTGGGTGCCCGGGGTGATGGTCGGGATGACCGGGGCCGGGCGGCCGGGCCGGTCGGAACCGGCCGCGAAGGCGGCAGGCGCGTTCGATGCCGCGCCGACCGACACGGCCGTGGCGCCCACGCCGAGACCGACCGCTTTGGTGAAGGCACGCCTGTTGATCATGTCTGATCCTTCCTGGAGACCCGATGGTGCCTCCACTGTTCTTCGGCCACCGGCCCGACGCATCGGTCACATGACGTCGAGACGCACGAAGACGCTCGCAGCCCTACCAAGGGTCTGCCGGGCCGCCGGATTCAGTCATTCGACTGTTTCCGCCGTCCTACCGCTCGGTGATCCTCGAAGGAGCGCCGCGATGCCGGCGGATCGTCGTGTGTGCAATCGGAAGGTCTGGCCGTGAAGCAAACCCCCGTCGTCCTCATCCACGGTGCGTGGTTCCACATGTCCTCCTGGGAGGGCTGGGCTGAACGGTTCACCGCGCACGGTTACGCGGTGTGCGTCCCGGGCTGGCCCGGCGAAGCCCCCACCGCCGACCAGGCCCGCCGCGATCCCGGCCCGCTGCGCGACCTCGGGCTCGCCGCGCTCGCGGCCCACTACGAGGAGATCGTGCGTACCTTCGACAACCCGCCGGTCCTCATCGGGCACTCGGCCGGCGGCCTCATCGCCCAGCACCTCCTCGGGGCCGACCTCGGCCGCGCCGCCGTCGCCCTCGCGCCGTTGCCGGCCGGCGGTGTGCCGCTGGACGACGGCCGGCCCCGGCCGTGGTCGCTGATGTCGGCCGGCACGACCCGGCACCCGGGCTTCGAGCTGCTGTCGCGCGCCCGGTTCCGACACGTCGTCGTCAACGCGGTCGGAGAGGAGGAGGCCGAGAAGCTCTTCGACCGGTACGCCGTCCCGGCCCCGCTCCGGCTGCTCGCGGACCTCGGACTCGACCGCACCGCCGCCGGGCCGGCCGACACCGTCGTGGACACGGCCAATTCGGCGCGCGGACCGCTCCTGCTCGTGTCGGGTCAGGAGGACCGGATCGTCCCGGACGCCGTGACCCGCTCGGTCTACAAGCTCTACGGCGACTCCTCCGCCGTGACCGATCTGAAGCAGTTCGCCGACCGAGGGCACTCCCTGGTGTTCGACAGCGGCTGGCGTTCGGTCGCCGACCACGTCCTCGTCTGGCTGGCCGCCAACGGCATCGAGGCCGTGGTCGCACGGGGCTGAGCGCAGGCATCAGACCTGCGCCACGTCGGTCCGGCTCAGCGCGTCGGTCCGGCTCAGCGCGTCGCGCAGCGCCGCCCGGGCCGTGATGCCCAGCTTGGGGAAGATGCGGTACAGGTGCGAGCTGACGGTACGCGGCGACAGGTGCATCCGCTCGCCGATCTCCTTGTTCGTCAGGCCGCCGGCGGCCAGGTCGGCGATGCGGCGTTCCTGCCAGGTCAGCGAGGCCAGGTTCAGCGTCGAGACGCGGGGCGGGGCCCCGGTGGCGCGCAGTTCGGCCCGGGCCCGTTCGGTCCAGCCGGTCGCGCCCAGCCGCTCGAACGCCTCGGCCGCCGGGACCAGGTACTGCCGCGCCGTGGCCGGGCCCTGGACGTGGCGCACCCGGATGCCGTGCGCCAGCCGGATCCGGGCCAGCTCGAACGGGAAGCGGGCGGCGTCCGGGTGGGACTCGGCCCGCGTGAACATCTCGGCGGCCTCCCGCTCGTCCTCGCTGGTCATCGCCAGCGCGCCGTAGGTGATCAGTCCCAGGCGGGGCGACACGTTCGGCAGACCGGCGTCGCGGGCGGCGAGGGCGTGTGCCCGGGCCTGCTCGACGCGTCCGGTGTGCTGGGCGGCCTCGACGAGATCGAGCAGGGTGCGCGAGGCCTGGTACGCATAGGGCCGGAACGTGCCCGGCTGGGTGATGCCGATGGCGTAGAGGTACGCGGTCTCGTAGTCGCCGGAGCTCAGCGCGGCGGTCGCGCCGGCGGCGTCGGCGACCTGGGTCAGGAACCCCAGTCCGCGCGGGCGCGCCCAGGCGTCCACCTCGGCCTGGAGGTCCCGCGCCCGCCCGACCTGTCCGCGCAGCCCCGCCAGCTGGGCCAGGTACGCGCGGCTCTGGGCGGCGAAGAGATGGTGGCCGTGCTCGGTCGCCAGGTCCAGGCCGCGCTGTCCGGTGTCCTCGGCCTGGGCCCATTCGCCGACCGCCAACTGGTCGAGCATGATCTGGTGCAGCATGACCATGCCGGTGGCCACGGCTCCGGTCTCCAGCTCGCGGTCGACGACGCGCTGCAGGTGGGGGCGGTAGTGGCTCAGGATGTCGAGGTGGTACGCGGCCGCGCCGAACCGCGTGACGGCCCAGGGTTCCAGCTCCGACAGGTTCGCGGCGGCCTGTCGCACCGGCTCGGCCCAGCCTGCTCCGTGCCTGGTCACATCGCTCCACGTGTCGCGGTAGAGGCGCGAGTGTTGGGTGACGAGGTCGCCCATGGAGGCGAGGAGTTCGTGGGTGCTCTCCCAGACCGCGCGGTCCCCGCTGAACTGACTGATCGCCAGGAGGAGGATCACCAGCCGGGTGAGGACCTCCTCCGGCTCGGCCGAGCCGGCGGCCGTCCTGGCGTCCCGCAGCTTCTCGATCGCGGCCGAGACCTGGCGGTGCGTGGAGCGTACGTCCCCCTCCTGGTAGAGCGCTCGGTAGGCGGCCGCCAGCACCGAGGCCGGCGACTCCGTCGAGCCGGGCGCGAGGTCTGCTTGGACCAGCCGGTGCGCCTGGCCGAGGCGGGCGGCGTGACCGGCGACGAAGGCCGCGTCGGTCAGCCGCCGGGAGCGGTCGGCGTGGTTCTCGCTGAGCTCGGCGGCCCGGGTCAGCCAGGCCACGGCCGCCAGCGCGCCGCCGCGCCGGGTCGCCGACTCGGCCGCCGTCTCCAGGATGTCGGCGACGTCCTCGTCCGGATCGACCGTTGCCGCTGCCAGGTGCGTCGCCCGGCGTTCGAGGTTCTCCCGATGAACCTGTGCCAGCGCCAGGTGCGCGGCGCGGCGCTGGTTGGGAGTGGCCATCCGCACGACGGCGGACCGCACGAGCGGGTGGCGGAAGACGAAATCGCCGGTGACCACCTCGATGTCCAGCAGCCCGGCGGCCACCGCCGGGTCGGCGTCGCGCATGCCGTAACGGGTGCCGGGGACGGCGTCGGTGCCGCTCGGGGTCCCGGCGCCGTCGAGCGCGCCCATCAGCAGCTCGGTCCGCACCCGCTCGTCGAGGGCGGCGATGCGGGTGCCGAACAGCCGTTGCAGCCGTCGGGGCAACGGCACGCCGTGCTGACCGATCAGGTCTTCGACCGGGAGGTCGCTCGACCGGCCGGCGAAGTGGGCGGGCAGCTCCACCAAGGCCAGCGGGTTGCCCTGGGCCTGCTCCAGGACGATTCGACGGACCCGTCGGCTCAGCTCCGGGTACCGGTGGTCCAGCAGGTGGGCCGCGTCCTCGTCGGTGAGGGCGGTGATCGGCAGTTCGGGCAGTGCGGCGGTGTCGAAGCGGGACGTGAGGTCGGTGCGGACCGTGACCAGCATCTTCGCCGGGCCGCCGGCCAGGCGTCGGCCCACGAAGCCGCAGACGTCGGCGCTGGAGTCGTCCAGCCACTGCCCGTCGTCGAGGACCAGCAGCAGCGGCCGCTGCGCGGCGGAGAGCGACAGCAGGCTGAGCACGGCGATGCCGAGCGTCATGACCGACGGCGGATCGCCCTGCATTCCGCCGAACACGGCATCGAACACCGCCCGGGTCCCGTCGTCCAGCCGCGCGGCATCGGCGAGCAGCGGATGGAGGAACTGGTGCAGCCCGGCGTAGGGCAGCTCGGACTCCGCCTCGACGCCGGCGGCCCGGATGACGGCGTGGCCCTCCTGCTCCGCCAGCGCGGCGGCGTGGCTCAGCAGCGAACTCTTGCCGACCCCCGTCTCCCCCCGCAGGACGAGAGCCTGGCCCGTGGCGGACTTCACGAACGCCACGAGCTCCGCCTGCTCGTCCTCGCGGCCCACCATCGCCGTGGTGACGCCCCATCGCTGCAACCCGGTCATGTCCCCCTACCTCTTCCTGATTTCGCTCTCACCGCGCGGCAGCTCCATCAGCGCCAGCGGGTTGCCGCGTGCTTCGGCGACGATCGCGTCCCGCACGCGGGGATGCACCGGCCCCGGCAGCACCGAGTCGAGCAACGCCCGAACAGGCCCAGCACGGCCAGTCCGGTCAGCAGCCGGCCGGGCGATTCGCCATCGCTCGGTCCGAGCTCCAGCTCCAGCCCCAGCTCCAGCGCCGTCGCCAGAGCGGCTCGTTGCGCTGCCGGCAACCGGTCCAGATGGCTCAGCAGCGGGGCGCACATCTGCTGGAGAGCCGAGTACGCGATCTCGGATTCGGTCTCCACCCCGACCGTGCGGACGACGCGGCCTGCCGGGGCGCGACCCGCCAGATAGGTGAGCAGGGCGGTCTTGCCGACGCCGGACTCCCCGCGCCGGAGCAGTACGCGGCTGTGTCCGCGGCGCAGGTCGAGCAACAGCCGATCGAGTACTTCCTGTTCCCGGGCGCGTCCGCAGAGCGGTGGCGACAACGGATACCCCGTCACGTCCAGCCCGTCCTTGCCAACAGGCTCCACCTTCGTCAGCTCCTTCGCCGCAATGGAAGCCGGTCGGCGTCCACCGATCACGATCCCGGGACTACGGGCCCGTCGAGCCAGTGTCGAACCCTGGCCAGTACCCGGGCCGGGGGCAACCAGTGTCCGGCACGGGCTCGACGGGCCGCCGCTGCCAGGGAGCCCGAGGACAGCCGTTCAGGACACCGACGTAAGGAAGGCCCGCCATGCCTGTCAGCTGCACCGCCACGGTCGAGGTCACCGGCGAGGGCCACAACGGTGGCACCGCCCGCTCCACCGACGGTCCGCTCGAACACCGCCTTCGGAGCCCCCTGTGATCCCGTCGGGTACCTCACCCAAGCCCGACCTGTGAGGTCGGTCAACCGATGGCGCTCGAAGACGACGCGGTCGCCTCCGGCACCAGGGCGCTGGAGTGTTGACAATGCCATCGGAACCCGCGATCGACTCACTTTGTAAAACGCTCCAGCGGGGAAGTCCGCTGGAGCTTGGGGCCGGTTTCGCGTCGGCCTGCAGAAGAGAGGGAATTCTGGCACGGCTGGGTTCCATGAGCCTATGGCTGCCTCTCAGTGCTGCTGAACTATCGCTGGTTGTAAGCCAGTTGCTGAACCTGAAAGCGTGATGTCGGAGCTGTTCGCCTGACAGTTGCTGGGCTGTTCCGCTACCCCTGGGATCGTGAGGTACGCGCAGGGCGGAGGGTTGACCGACGCCGAGAGGGCCGCGCGGGAGCGGATCCGGCTGCAGGCCGTGGAACGCTTCGAGGGCGGGGAGAAGAGCCGGGAGATCGCCGCCGCGCTGCGGGTGAGTGAGCGGTCGGTGGAGCGATGGCGCCGGCAGTGGCGTGAGCGAGGTGAAGCCGGACTCCTGTCGAAGGGATCACCTGGCCGTCCGAGGCTCAGTGAGAGGCAAATCGCCCGTTTGGAGCGCGAGTTGGTGCACGGCCCGTTGGTCCACGGCTGGGAGGACCGGCGCTGGACCCTCGCCAGGGTGAAGACGCTGATCGGCCGCCTGTTCCACGTCAGCTACACGGTCGAGGGGACCTGGGCGCTGCTCAAGCGTCACGGCTGGTCGTGGCAGCAGCCAGCCCGCAGGGCCATCGAACGCAACGACCAGGCAGCCTGGGCCGGCGGCAAGCGAATTCAGAGGTCGCGGGCGGAGCGGACACGGAGCTGCATCAAGGCTGACCTCGGACCGCTCGACCGGTCCGATCCGGATGAAGGTCGGCGAGGCGTGGGTGTCCGTCGACACGACGCTGGTGCAGACGCCCGACGGCGAGGTCGCGCCGAGGGCGCACCCCCGAGGGGGTGTCCTGGCGAGGCGGCGCCGCCCGCTATGACAAGACTCCCGCGCGCCACCTCGCCGGCCTCCACCTTCACGGCGCAATGATCTAGATCAAAGACCTCACCAGGGCCACCACTTGATCACGACCGGATACGTGCCCTGATGCCACGTAGATCTTGCCCGGCCGCGAGTCACCGGGCGCCGCGGCTACCGCGCCATGACGGAACGAGTCAGACCGGTGTACGCCTTGGACAACATCGCGGTGACGCTGCCGAGCTCAAAGGAATGACCGTCTACGGCACGCACCGGCTGCACTTCGTAGGCCGTGCCGGTGAGAAAGACCTCGTCGGCATGTTGCAGTTCCTCGGGCTGGATGTGCCTTTCGTGGACGGAAATCCCCAGCTCCTGGGCGAGGGCCAGGACCGTCTGCCGGGTGATGCCGTTGAGGAAGGTGTCCGCGGTCGGCGTGTGCAGGGCTCCGTCGATCACCAGGAAGAGGTTGGCCCCGGTGGCCTCCGCCAGGTACCCGCGGAAGTCCAGGAGAAGGGCGTCGTCGCAGCCGGCCGCCTCGGCCTCGTCGCGGGCCAGGGTACAGATGTTGTACAGCGACGCCGCTTTCGCCCGTACCGGCGCGGTGTCGGGAGAAGGGCGCCGCCACCGGGACGTGTGCAGCCGGATGCCACGGCTCTGCGCGTCGCCGGAGAACACGTGCGGCCACTCCCACGCGGCGATCGCGACGTGGACGGACGTCCCCGCCCCGGACACGCTGATCTGCTCGCTGCCCCGCCAGGCCACGGGCCTGACGTACCCGTCGACGATCTCCTGGTGCCGGATGGTCTCCCGCATGGCGGCGTCCAGTTCCGCGGGACTGAACGGGATGCGGAAGTTCAGTTCCTCTGCCGAGGTGTGGAGCCGCTCGAAGTGCTCGACGGTCTTGAACGGCCGGCCGTCGTACACGCGGATGCCCTCGAAGATGCCGCCGCCGTAGTGCAGGCCGTGGGAGAGGACGTGCAACTGGGCGTCGCGCCACGGCACGAACGCTCCGTCCAGCCAGATCATGCCGTCACGGTCGTCGAACGGAACGGAGGTCACGCCTGCCCCTTGTGGTCGGTGTCGTCTGAGTAGTCGATGCGGATGGACTGTTCCAGGAACCGGTGGAAGTCCTCGGCCTCGGCGGTGTTCGCGTGCCGGGAGAGCACGAACGCCGGATAGCCGGTGAAGTCCGGATAGGGCCGCACGACGTCTCCGGGGAAGAGCATCTGCACGACGTGATCGACCCTGGGGTCGTCGCGGAGCTCGGCCAGGCCGTGGATCGCGGTGATCCGTCCGGAACCGCCGCAGGGGACGATGTAGTTGGCCGCGGCCGCCACGGGTGTCGGCAACGCGCCGGCGCCCAGGGATTCGGTGGCGGCGCCGGCGGCGATCCGCAGTGCCTGTGCGGCGAAGTCGATACCGGTCACCCCGGAGGCGATGTAGTGGGACACCCCGGAGCCCCCGATCCGGGCCCCCATCTCCAGCAGGTACGGCGTCACGCCACCGCGCAGGCGCAGTTCCGTGTGGGTGGGCCCCTCCGTGATGCCGAGGGCTCGGTGCGCGGCGATGACCTCGCGCCGGATGTCCTCCTGGACGGCCTCGGGCAGAGCGGCCGGTGCGCGGTAGACGCCCTCCTCGAAGTGGGGCCCCTGGGGGTCGCCCTTGTAGCCGATGGCCAGGACCCGGACGTCGCCGCCGTGGGCGAGGGACTCGACGGCGAACTCGGGGCCGTCCAGGTACTCCTCGACCACCAGGCCGTCCGTGCGGCCGAGCTTGTTCGCCGAGGTCTGCCACACCTCGTCCACGACGCTCTTCAGGTCCTGCGGGGACTCCGCCTTGGTGACTCCGAGGCTGGAGAAGCCGTGGGCCGGCTTCACCACGACGGGAAAGGCCAGGCGCGCCGCCTTCTCCCAGTCGGCCGGGTCGTCCAGCCGGACGAACCCCGGCACGTTGAGGCCCGCCTCGGCCAGACGCTCCCTCATGACGCGCTTGTCCTGCGCGCCGAGCGCCACGTCGCGGCCGATACCGGGAAGTCCGAGCAGCTCGGCGACCTCGGCGACGAACGGCACGGCAGGGTCGTAGAGGGTGACGATGCCCTGGAAGGCGTTCTCCTCGTACCGTCGCCGCAGGGCGTCCAGCGCGCCGGCCCGGTCGGCTTCGACGTCCAGCCGCAGGACGTCCACCACGGCGGGCGGCAACCGGTCCTCGGACACCGCTTCGTCGGGCCGGGGCACCAGTACGAGGTCGATCCCGGCCCGTTCGGCACTCTCGAAGACCCAGGGGAGCGAGGTGCGCTGGTAGACCAGGACGAGGGTGGGCTTGGGGCTGTCGGCTGTCATCACGAGGTCCTTTGCCGTCACGATGTTCCTTGCTGGGTGTGAACTTCGGGTCCCTTCCCGGTGTGCCTCTCGTTCGGAGCCGCCTCGACCGCGGCGCGCCCGGCCGGGCGGGCACCGCCGATGGTGAGCCACACACCGACCCCGCACAGCAGGAGCAACAGGAGCACGAGCGGTCGGGGCGCGGCCTCCCGGCCGAGGGCCCACTCTCCCAGTCGCACCAGGAACGGCACCACGAGTGCGAGCGCGGAGGTGAACAACGGCCCCTTGCGCAGGATGAGTTCGTGCGAGATGAGGAAGACCGGGGCGGTGAGGACCGCGCCGAGGATCGCGATGCCGCCCCAGTCGGCCAGGGAGACGCCGCCGAGCGGGACGAACAGCGCGACCGTCAGCCCCAGCATGACCGTGCCCGCCCCGGTGACGGCGGGCAGGGCCGCGACCGGGGTCAGGTCCGCCATGCGTCGCCGGTAGACGTAGCCGTACACCGCGTACGTGAAGGTGCCGCCGAGCGCCAGCAGCCCTCCGCCCACCAGGGCGCCCCCGCCGGCCCTGGAGCCCGCGCCGCCGACCGCTGAACCGTCGGCCAGGGCGTACCCGCAGGCCGCGACCACGGCCAGCACCGTGCCCAGGACCTTGCGGAGCGTGGAGGGCTCACGGAAGGCGGCGACTCCGATCACGAAGGTGATACAGGGCAGCAGGGAGACGATCAGGCCGACCCGGGAGGCTCCGATGAAGCCGGTCCCGAGCAGCGTTCCGGAGTAGTACGCGAAGAAGCCGAGGAAGGCCAGCAGCGCGACACTCCCGCCGCGGGCGGTCGCGGCCCGGACGTCGGACCGCGACCGCGGGTACAGCAGGGCGATGACGGTGATGACCACGAAACTGGCCGCTGTCCGCCCGGCCGCCACCACCAGTGGGGGAACGCCGTCGACCAGACGCCCGGCGAGCAGCCAGCCGGCGGCCAGCAGGGCGATCATCAGTGCCGAGAGGGCGGGCACCACGAGGTGCCCGCCCCGGCGGGGGCGCAGGGGTGCGTCCCTCACCATTCCGCCCGCTCGAACTCCAACGGGGGCATCCGGTCCAGCCCCTGCTTGGCGCGCAGCAGGACCCGCTGGTCCTCGGTGAAGGCGTACCGCTGCCGTGCCGTACCGGCATCGGCGGGCTCGGGAGCCGGCAGGTACCTGCGGACCAGGTCCTTGGCCGCCGAGCGGTATCCGTCGTCGGTCGTGACCTCCGCCTCCAGCTTCTCGACCGTGGCGACGAACTCCCGTAGCGCGTCGAGGGCCTTGGCCCCGTCGAAGCGCAGCAGCCCGCCATCGGCCGGGGAGCCGGCCAGCGCACCGTGCTCGCGCAGCCAGGAGTAGAGGAAGACCCCGGTACCCGAGTCGAAGTTGCGGGTGGCGTCGTCCGCCTGCGGGTAGCGGAAGATCCGCTCCAGCAGGATCATGTCGACCTGTTCCGCCGCGAACGGGACGACACCGCTGTCCGCACAGGCCAGAACGGTCTTGGCGTCGACCTTGATCTCCTCCAGCAGGCCGACGAACCAGTTCATCTTCAGCGAGATGTGCTGGTCGAACGGCCAGAGCCCCTGGTAGTGCATCGAGTCGTGCAGATAGCCCCAGATGGCGCGGGCCTCGAAGCACACGTCGGCGTCCAGGCCCGTGGACGCACGGGGCAGGGACTCCGGAGTCAGGACGGCCGCCGCACCGGGAAGCGCGTAGGTCTCGTGGATCTTCCGCATCTTGTTGTAGAAGAACATGGCGTACGGCTGCTCGGTGACCTTGTCGTGAGCGGCCACGTTCTCAGGGAAGAACACCAGGCAGTTGCCCTGCCTGAACCCTGCGCTGCCGGTGATCAGCACGAGCGACTGGCAGTTGTTCTTGGGATGCGGGTACGACACGGCCAGCTCCGGCAGCGAGGCAGGCTCCTTGCGCAGCGCGAAGAAGCAGTCCAGTCGCTTGCCGACGGGCGGCGCGCTGTTCGTGCTCTGCAGCGGCGCGAGGAAGAAGACGGACGAGCCGTCCTCGGGTACGCACAGGGCGTCTCGCGAGCGTGCGAAGTGCGGCCGTGTGTCGAGGCCGGCCGCGAGCCAGCCGTCGACATCGGCGGCCAGCGCGGCCGCCTGGCCGTCCCGTCCACGCCGCGCGTACCAGGCACACGCCTCGTCGCGGATACGGCCGAGCAGCGCCCGGTCCTCCTCGGTCGCTCCGGGAACGGTGCCGTCGTCTGCCTGACGCTCCCGGAAGCGGTCGACCTTCGGGATGAGAGACCCGGCCAGTTCGTCGGCATCGGAGAGCAGGTCCGCGTGGACCGGAGCGGTCGCGATGGTCACAGGGCCGCTCCCACCGGGAGCAGTTGCTCGTCCTCGGCGCCGACCGCCAGAACCTGATGGACGGTGAACACCATGGGCACGGCGCCGAAGTCCCGTACCACGCGCAGTCCGTGGTTCTCGGCCGCGACGATGGTGGTGATGCAGCCCTCGACGCGACCTTCGGCACACTCGATGGCCGCCCGGGAGTTGCTCAGGACCTCCTGGATCTCCGTGCCGACGGGCACAAGACCCGTGGGCGCCGGGTGCGAGGCGACCGCGGCGGGCACGTCGACCCCATTGGTGGCGAGCACCATGTTGTGCGTCGGCATGATGAAACTGTCGACCATGTGCAGGCGGTGCAGGTTCCCGAACACCAAGGTGTGCAGCTCCGGATAGACCGCGCAGGCGACCAGCGCATGCTGTCCGTCGTCCGGAACGGCGTCGAGCGCGGACTCGATGGAGGAGTGCAGCTCCACCGTTCCCCGGACTCCCCGCCGGCGCAGCCATTCGTGGGACGCGGCTTCCAGATTGGTGCCGCGCGGGCCAAGCGTGTGCAGGTGCCGGACGCCATCCGCCCCGATTTTCGCATGCCTCATCGGCTCTCCCTCCCCCAATGAAAGATCACGGCGACCGTGCCAGGTGGTTCCTGGAGGTCTTGGACAGGAGAACATGCCCGACGGAAGTGATCAAGTGAGTGCAGACGTGATCTCGGATGATGGGCTGTCGGCGCTCGACTCTTTACCGCCACGGACCTGGTGCTATTCCACTTGCCGGTGTGGACCTTCAGGTCGCAGGCAAGGTCCATGGAGCGTGGTGAACCGACCGCTTGGGGTAAACGGACAGCCGCCTGCCGTAGGCCTGGTGACGGTGCCGCAGGTTCTACAAAGCAGGTCGATTCGTCATGGACCCGTTGACCCGTTGACCCGTGGAGCCGATCAGGCGCGAGCGCGGGTCACGTGGGTCGATGCCGAGCGGGCCCTGGGCTGGGGGAGAGCGGCCGGCCCAGGGCCTACTTCTGCGTGTTCGTCAACTGTATGTGCGTTATGGTTAGTTGGTGTCGCAATCGAACTCGGCGGCGACGGGTGCGTGGTCGCTCCACCGCTCCGCGTGGGAGGCCGGACGTTCGACGTAGGCCTTGATGCGGGTGTCCGCAAGGTTCTGACTGGTCGTCAGATAGTCGACCTCCAGCGGATGGACGCCTTTTCGAAAAAGGTCCACCCGTTCGAGGGTGCGGTGTGCTCAGCCGGCCGCGCGGTAGGCCGTGCCCACCCGGTCGGGCGTCGCCCGGTTGTAGAGACCGGTGCCGCCGCGGTCCGCGGAGAGGGTGAACCACGCGTAGCGTTCGAGCGGGCCGAGGAACTCGCCCGGAGCATCCTGCCGGCGACCTCCGACCGCGAACTCGTCGGCCGGGCCCGGTGGCTGCTCACCAGCATCGCCCTGCGGGCCGGCCACTACCAGGACGTGGAGACGAACTGGCACGCGGCCCTCGGCGACCCGCGGCTCGCACCACGCTGGCGCGCAGGGCTGCTGGCCCTGCTCGCACTCGCCCGGGGATTCCAGGGCCGGCTCGGCGAGGGCCGCGCGGCCATGACCGAGGCACTCGCCGAGGGCGTACGGCTCGACAACGCCACCACCGTCGGCTACGCCCTGAACGCGGGCGCCCTGATCCGCAGCCGGGAGGGCGACCAGCCCGGTGCGCTGGTCCTGGCCGACCGGGCGCTCGCGGAGATCGGCGACGACCGCGAACTCGTGGACCTGAGGCTCATGCTGCTGGGCCACCGGGCCGTGGCACTGGACAGCCTCGGCCGCCCCCGGGAAGCGGAGGAGACCCTGGCGCACGCCCGTACCCTCGCCGGGCGGACCGGGGCGACGCTGCTCTCCATGAACCTGGTCAGGATCGCCGAGAGGTACTACGAGCACGGGCGCTGGGACGACGCGCAGGCGGTCCTGGACGAGGTCACCGACCTTCCGCAGGACCGCTGGCAACTCGCCCGCCACGGCCTGCGGGCACTGATCAGCGCCCGACGGGATGGTCGGCAGGAGGCGGCCGGGCATCCGGAGACCCCGGACACCGAGGTGGTGGCGCCGACCTGGCCCGCGGCGGCCTCGTACCGGATCGTGGCCCGCAGCCTCGCCCTCGAACGCGCGGGGCAGCCCCGTGAGGCCCTCCAGGTGCTGGCGGTGCTGCTGGCCCCCGCGTACGAGTACGACATCAGGAGGCATCCGGAGTGGCTGGCCGGCCTGGTCCGCCTGGCGCTCGCGGTGGACGACCGGCGCACGGCGCGGACCGCGGCGCTCGAAAGCCGACGGAACGCCCACATCGAACCGCTGCCCGCCACGCGGGCGGCCGCCCAGTGGTGCCGCGGACTGGTGCACAACGACCCGGCCCGGCTGCTCGCCGTGATCGACCACCACCGCAGCGCCGACCGGCCCCCGGACCTCGGGAACGCCCTGGAGGACCTCGCAGTGCTCCGGGCCGCCTCCGGGGACCGCGACGCGGCCCGCGCCGCGTTCGGCGAGGCCCTCGCGGTCTACGCCGAGCTGGGCGCGGTCTGGGACGCGCGCCGCGCCGCCGCCCGCATGCGCCTCTGGGAGTGCGCGCCGGGATCCGGGGGCCGCGTTCCCGGCCGGCCTCCGGCCGGGGCGCGCTGACGGTGACGGAGCACCGCGTGGCCGAACTGGTCGGGCAGGGGCTGTCCAACCCCGACATCGCCGCGATGTTGCTGGTCTCGCGCCGCACCGTGGAGACCCATGTCTCCCACATCCTCGGCAAGCTCGGGGTCCGCTCGCGCCGGGAGATCGCCGCGGTCACCGCGGCCACCGGGTCGCAGTCTCCGGGCCGCGGTACGGCGGTCACCCGTGCGGCCCGGCCCGGCACCCGGCTGCGCGAGCAGGACAAGACCCCGCACTGACGGCGAGCCGACTGACCACCAGCCCGCCCGCCTGGACGCCCTCCCCACACGCGCCGGGACCGTCACCGGCCGATCCCGCCCGGGACGGCCCGGACGGGTCGCCCTGCCGCGTGCCCGCGGCGGCGGCCCGGCCCGCAGGCTGGCGGCTCGCGGCGGTGGGTCAGCAGGTCTTGTCCGGGTGGTCATGGGTGATGGCGCAGATCATCGCCTTCGCCCGGCCGTTGTTCGGGTACCTGCGCTGGAGCTCGTCCTTGAACTGCTGCCACTGGCGGGCGATGTCCTTGACGGCGAGGTCGTAGGCGCGGTCGAAGTTGTGGCCGACGGCCGAGCGCGGGCTCTCCTTGGTGTCCTTGTTCAGCACCCCGTCGTGGGTGACGCGGTTCGTGCAGTCGGAGACCCTCCCGGTGTGGTCGCGGTCCGGGTAGCAGCCGGTCGCCAGGTCGTGCGGGATGTGGTCGGTGGCGTCCTTGACCCAGTCGGCCCTGCTCATGGAGCTGTAGCGGCTGATGGAGAAGAACGCGGGCAGGTCGGTCCTGCCCAGACCCGGGGGGTTCCTGACGCCGACGGCTCCCGGGCCGGCCTGGTCGGCCCAGTTGCTGTGGGCGTAGAAGTCCTCGATCTGGTGCCAGCCGCGGCCCAGGTCCTCCAGCACCTCGCACTTCGCCCGTCCCGGTTGGTCATTCCACGTGCAGGCCGGTGATATGGAGGTCTGGGCGGCGACGACGTGCCCGTTCGCGTCGACCAGCCGGTCCGCGGCGGCGAGGGCCCGCTTGACGTGGTCGACGGAGCCCTCGACGCAGTCGATGATCTCGGCGTTGGCCTGCTCGCGGGTGCGGGGGTAGCGGCTGTCGTACCGGGGGTCGAGGTAGTCGGCGTTGTCGCAGTGCAGCTTGCCGATGCCGAAGTACTCGCCGTGGTCGTTGGCGACGATCGCGCCCGAGTTCCCGTCTGCCATCGCCGTCAGCGAGTTCGGGTGCCAGCCCCCGGCCCCCAGGGCGGCCCGGGTGATCTTCTCGTGGTTCCCCCCGCTGAAGGCCCGCGCCGGTGTCGCGGCGCCGAGGGCGACGGAACACAACAGCGCGACGCAAGCGGCGCCGGGAACGCGCAGGCGCTGCCGACGGGAAACGGAGCTGGGATTCACGGGGTCTCCAGGTGTGCGATGGACGTCTTCGGCGGGCGTGCGTCCGGGCGCGGCGTCCCGTCCGTACCGCACAGGCCCATGGCGGAATCCTGTGACGAACCGTCACGGACCGTGCAGATCGTACGTACGCTAGCCGTCGCACCCGCCCCGCGAAAGACCGTCGGCCCGCCGCGGACGGTGCCCGTCGCAGGAGCGCTCGGTCACGAAGGAACGCTCGAACGGCGCCTCGCCCTGGCTCGGCGTCGCGCACTGCGACCGGTGCGGGGACCGGTTCTACCGGCAGGTGAACCTCGCCAAGAACGGCAAGGTCTACGAGTACCACCGGTGCGCGAAGACGGCCGGGAAGCCCGCGTGCAAGGGGCAGTCCGTCAAGGGTGAGAAAAGCAGACGGCCTCCGTCCCCGATGCGCCCTTTTTGTCTCGACTTGCAGGAGTACATTGGTAGTTGACCGGGTGCGTGACCTGCATCTGGTGGGTCACGCACGAGACCCAACGTGAACGGGTCGACATGATGACACCCAGAACACGTACAGACACGACGAGCACTCGGAAACGCCGCCGCACGACAAACATGCTGGTGGCAGCCATAGTCACGCTGGGCGTCGGAACGGCGGGCGCCTGGTCCGGACCGGGCGGGCACAATGCTCGGCCTGCAAGCCCCGCAGGACCTTCCGCGGTATCGACCGCACCGGCCTCCACCGGCATGACAAACACGCTTGATCCCGCCGTGACCGTCCATTCCAGCACGCTGGGGCAGGTCCTGGCCGGCGCCGGCGGCAACACGCTCTACCTGTTCGCGCGGGACACGACGAACACGTCGACCTGCTACGGACGCTGCGCCAGCATATGGCCCCCGCTGCTCACCACCGGCGCCACGGCCGGCCCGGGGGTCAACAGCAGCCACCTCGGTACGACGACGCGTGCCGACGGTACCGTGCAGGTCACCTACAACGGATACCCGCTGTACTACTACGTGGGTGACACCAAGCCCGGTGACGTCACCGGTAACGGCATCTTCTCCTGCGGCGCCATGTGGTACGCCATGAGGCCATGAATCGAAAAGGCGGCAGATCACGCACCAGGCTGATCGCGCGAGGCAGGTCGGGGGTGCGCCGGCGGATGGCGCAGCGGTGGCCTTGGCATGGAACGCAGAAAACAAAGCGCCTGCTGCCCGCAGCAGGTTGCAGCTGAGCACCCAGCAGGTCACAACCGCGCGCCGGCACTGTGCGCTTGCCGGGATCCTCATCTGGCCTGGTCAGGCCGTATGTTGGTACTCGTGGAGGCCTGAAGGGTGTCAAAACTCCAATCAGGCCGCTGGACCGGTCGTTTCCCGCAGGGAGCGGGGCGGCCTGGTCGGGGTGGCGTGGTACTCGTTGAGGACGGTGCACAGGTGGCGTTCGCTGGTGATGAGTAGTCGGGCGGAGCACTCGGCGCGTGGTGCGTATACAGCGTTCTGCGAAGGCGTTCGATCGAGAACTCTGCGGCGGAGTACCGGATGACGTCGATGTCGTTGCCGGCGAGGACTGCGTCGAAGGCAGCGGTGAATTTCGAGTCGCGGTCGCGGATGAGAAACCGGAATGACTTGGCTCTGTCTTCAAGGTTCATCAGCAGGTTCCGGGCGAGCTGGGTGACCTGCCCCCAGCCTTCGGCCGGGAGGTGGCCCCACGCCTGTGGGGTGTGAGGTGACGCCGAGGACGTGGACGCGCTTGGTCTTGATCTCCATGACGAAGAAGACGTAGAGGCGCCGGAGGGGAGCAATTGCCAATACCTGTGGATCAGTCACCGTGCGGAGATGATGCCGCGGTTGGCGTTGATCGCAGGACGCTGTATCCGTCGCCCAGCTGTTCCTGAACGCGCTGGATGGTGCGCGGGGCGGGGTCAACCAGGTGCCGGTGTGTAGCGGCCCGGAGCGGCGGCAGGTCGACGGCGCTGTCGGTGTAGGCGTGGGCCGCCGGGAAGGCGATACCCGCCTCGCGCAGGCGCTGGACCTTCTCATCGCCGCGACAACCTTGAGCCGTCTCGTAGGAGTATCGCGCACCCGACGCTGGAGAGCACATGTCCACCCTGCTCAGCTGGGAGTAACCCCCGCGAGCGCGGGGCCGACAGGACCGGCTTCGGACGCTTGCCGAGGCCCGAGGAGCAACCCCCGCGAGCGCGGGGCCGACACTTGCTGACCTGCGGCGATTGGTGTCAGAGGGTGCTGGTTGATTCAGTTCGATCGGATGTCAGCCCGTAGAGGAGCTTGTGTACTGCCGTCATCTCTCCTTGCTCCGACGCGAATTGTCAGTGCCGTGTCCCACGCTCTCGAAACGTACTCGCACGTGGAGGTTGGGCGATGGATGAGGGCCGTCGGCAGTGGGACGGCCCCGCACGCGCGGGGGTGGTGTCACAAGGTCTTCCCGGTGGTATGCGGTCGCGCCGTCCCTGGCAAGGGGTGCCGCAACGAATCGACTTGTCAAACCGGCTGGGCGAGATCGCGGCCTCGTTCGCTGGCGCGAGTGGGTCTGGGCTGGGGACACCGCAGGCCGGGGCCGCCGCTGAGGTCTACAACTCAACTGCAGCTGGGCGTAGGTCAGTTATCGCCGAAGTCGAACACTGCGGTGACGGGCGCGTGGTCGGACCAGCGTTCCGTGTGGGAGGCTGCTCGCTCGACGTGGGCCTCGATGCATTTGCCCGCAATGCCCGGAGTCGTCACGATGAGGTCGATCCTCCAGCGGAACGACACCTTTTCGAAAAAGGTCCACCCGTGCGAGTGCGGCCTGTTCGAGGGTGCCTGCCGGCCTACGCTCAGGTCCTTCGGTCCGTCCTGGAAGTCGGACACCAGATGCGTCGGCGGTCTGCCTGGTGCGAGCTCCGGATCCGGCAACTCGGCGTTCAGGCCGCGAAGTTGCAGAGGGCCGTAAGAGCCGCGTGGACCTCCCGTTCGATCTTGGCGTAATGCCCAGGCGGGCTGCCGTAGTCGGGGTGGAATCCGGACTCCTCCTCGTGCCCGGTCTCGATGGTGAAGGCGAAGACCGGCGCTCTGGTCGGGTCGTCGAACTGCCGGCGGAAGGCGTAGTCGTCGGAGGTACCGGTGACCGGGCCGCCCACTGGGTGGTACAGCGACGCGCTCTGACCGACCGCGTAGGTGGAGTGTGCACGCTGGGGGCTCGCGGTGGTGACGGTCGGGTCCACACCGGCGCTGCGCAGGATGGCGTCACGCATCTCACCGGCGATGGTGCCGAGGGTATTGCGCACGAAGTGCGGCGCGGAGTTGGTGACGAACTCCTGGTAGTCGCGGCGGCCTGGCGGCAGGGCGGGGCTGCCCGGGCGGAGGCCGTCGCGCTTGCCCGTCCAGGCGGGCGAGGAGAAGTTCATGGACGGGTCGCTGCCGTTGTCCTCGATGCCCCAGCAGAGCAGGACCTTGCGGCCGAACTGGTGGACGTCGACGAAGTACGTAGCCCGGGTGTGGTCGATGAGCCACTGCATGTTGGCGGTTTCCGGCTCGGATGCCGCAGACGGTCCCCGGTAGGTTTCCTGCCTGCTGTCCGTGGAGGCCGGGCCGTCCCGGTAGAAGGACAGGTAGACCGCCATGTCGTAGTAGTCCTCGAACTTCCACGCGATGTCGTGGTTGCGGTTGATGTCCACCCCCATCTTGGCCGGGTCGGGATGGGGCCGCCGGTTCTTGCGCCAGCCGGCCTTGACCGGGTCGGTCGGCGGGTTCAGCTGGTCGAACAGCCGGCCGTCGGGGTTGATCAGCGGCGCGACGTAGAGGTCGACCCCGTTCAGGATCCGCTCCACCTGGGTGGCCGGGATGGTGAACGGGGGGTAGTCCACCGCCGGCCCGGCCGGGAGCGGTAGGCAGGACAGCGCGGGGAAGACGATGTCGGCGCCGGTGGTGCGGCTCACCAGGAGGTTCTGCGCGAAGTGGACCAGCGCGTCCGGCGGCGCGTACTCGCGTGCGTGGACACCGCCCGTCAGCACCACGGCCGGACGGCCGTTCTGCGGTGCGTCCGCGATGCGGAGGAAGTGGATCTTCCGGTCCTCGACGCTGAGGTTCGGGAACTCACTGAGCGTGCACAGGGCGGGGAATGTCGCCGCGAGGTCGGCGAGCGCCGCCTCGATCTGGGCCGGGGTCTGCGGCACGGTCGGCGTGGCGTAGGGCGGGGGCATCGCTCACACCTCCCCGCGCTCGGCGTACCCCTGGTCGATCACGGCCGACATCCGGGCGTGGTGCTCGGCGACGCCCTCGGAGGAGAGCAGCACCGTCACCTGGGCACCCTGCGCAACCGCCGCCTCGACAGCCTGGTCGGACGCGTACGCCGCGACCTTGTACTGGTAGTCGGGGCGGGCCTCCAGGCTCGAACGCACCAGGTGGAGCTCCGGTATGCCCTGCACGGCGCGCAGGACCTCCTCGGAGCCTTCGATCTGAACCAGGCTCACGACACTCACCACCTCACCGGCGGCCCCGCTCGACGGCTGCGGTGCGTGAGCGCGGGGCCAGGTCTGCCCGCTGCGTCCGGAGCCATGTCCGGGCCCGGCCGACCTTAGCCCGGACATACAGCATCACCGCTGGTCCGCACCGGTCCGTGTGACAGACGGTGACTAAATCCCGAGCACCAAGCCAGGTCTCCCGCAGTCGGGCGCGGGGAACCCACGCACGCTTTCAGCGTGGCACACCGGGCCCCGGACGTAAACCGCCGCTCGGCAGCCAACGGGGCGCGGTCGGCGTGCAGATCGACGACCCGTCCGACGCGCCTTCGTGTCCCCGGCCCGCGCCCGGGCGGAGGCGGAATGCCGGTGGCCGCGCCGTCGTGTCAGAGCGGCGTACGGTCGGCAGGTGGCGGCCCGGGAGAACCGCGGCGGGGGTGTCGGGAGTGGCGGGAGGATCGACGCGCAGGCCCTGCTGGACGCTACCGTCGGTGCCACCGGGAGCCCGGACTGGTCCGGACTGGTCCGAGCCCACGAGGCGGAGCCACTGCCGGTGCCGGCGCGGTACGGCCTCGCCGACCGCCCTGACGTCCAGGACGCGCTGGCGCGCTGTCGGGTAGCTGGCGGCCGTCTTCCCGCACCATGATCCGGCCGCGTTAGCCGTGCCAGCCAGGAGCCTTGTCGTAACCGGCGAGGAAGAGGCCGACCCCGGCCTCGATGACCCGCGCCGGCTCGGCGTCGTCGACCGGGGTACCCGGGGCGAAGGTGCGCACCAGTTGCGGGATGCCGACGGTTGTGGACACCAGTTGCTGGACGGCGACCTGGTCCAGGCGGAATCCGCGACCCGGCACGCGCTGTCGAAGGAGTGGGAGATCGTCGGGTCGCTCGAGGGCGACGAAGCACTTTCGGCGGCGGTGGAGAAGCTCCTCGGGGATCCTCGCACGGATCCTGGGGTCGACGTCCGCAGCGTCCGGCAGGCGACGCAGGCCGTACGTCTGCTCCCGAATCCCTGACAGCCACGCGCGTTCCGACCTGCTGGGCAACGGACGCCGCAGTGGAAGGCGTTCACCGTCGCCGCCTACCTGCAGGTGCCGTTCCCCACTGGCGTACTCACACCGGTGCGAGTACGCCAGTGGGGAACGCAGGAAGCCCACCTGGCTGATCCTGCGTTGGTGCCACAAGGCCCTACTGCCCGCCAGTCAGCGGTTGCTATGCCCCTGGCGGGAGGTGGTGCGACGAATCGACTTGTCAAAAGCCGACCGGGCGAGAGCGACGGCCGCGTTCGCTGGTGTGAGTAGACCCAGGCGGGGAGTGTCGCATGCCGAGGCCACCTTCAGGTTTTGCTCAACCGTGGCTGCCTGTTGGTCAGTTGTCTCCGAAACCGAACTCGGCGGTGACGGGCGCGTGGTCGGACCAGCGTTCCGCGTGGGAGGCTGCTCGCTCGACGGAGGCCGCAATGCACGTGTCCGCGATGCCCGGAGTCGTCACGATGAGGTCGATCCGCCAGCGGATAGACGCCTTTTCGACAAAGGTCCACCCGTTCGAGCGCAGCCTGTTCGAGGGTGTCCGCTGGCCTGGGCGGTAGGGGGAGGCCCATGGGCATTGTGGCAGCGTTGACGCCGGTTCGGGCGGTGGTCGGTTCGCGTGTCTCGGACACGCACGGGGTCGAGGGCAAGGTCTCGCGCCTGGTGCAGGCGGAGTCCGCGACGCGGCACGCGCTCTCGAAGGACTGGGAGGTCGTCGGGTCCTTCGAGGACCTGGACGTCTCCGCTGAGATCACGCCGTGGAAGCGTCCGGATCTGGGCCCGTGGCTCACCGATCGCCAGAGCGAGTGGGACGCGTTGGTGTGGGCCAGGGTCGACCGGGCGTTTCGCTCGGCCAAGGACGGGTCTGCAGCGACTGGTGTATCTCGTGTTGTGTGAGTTACCGGCGGCCGACGGAGAGTCGGCCGTCGAAGGCGATGTTGAAGGCCTGGAGCGCGGGCTTCCAGCACATGGTCCAGCGTTTGCGGCCGGTGCCGGTGGGGTCCAGGCTCATGACGGGCATGTAGACGCACTTGAGGGCCCCCTCGCCACCAGCCCCGCCGCCCCGGGTGCCGCCGCCGGCCCCCGGCTCAAGTCCCGGAACGCTCCTGTCGTCGACCCGGCGAAGTCCACCCTCCCCGAGGGAGGCACCCGCTGGGAGGACTGCGAAATGCTCAGCCACTGCTGACGGCGCGTCGGTACGAGGGTGCGTGGGGCGCGACGGCCTCGAGACGGCTCCGAGCTCACCCCCCCGGCCCCGGGGGTGAGCTGACAGGAGTTCAGCCCGCTGGCGCCGGCTGCCGGATCTGCCTCACTCCGCCCGCTCGGCGAGCAGCGGCACCGAGGTCGTACCCGCCGGGACGGCGCCGATGATCACCTGTGGTCCCACTGTTCGTCCCCCACGGACGAGCAACCGGATCACGCACGTGCTGATCCTACGGCCAGACACTGGTAGTGGCTTCCGAAGTGCACCAGGGGGTCGGCGGCGCCGTTTTGGTCGCACCAAATGGGCTGCCCCAGCACGAGCAGGTGGTCGGCGGCGGCGACGGTGCGCTCGACCCGGCACACCAGGGCCGCCATCGCCTCGTCGATCACCGGGACGTCCCGGACCAGCCGGTGGCCGATCCCGGCGAACCGCTGTTCGGCCGGTGCGGTGGCGAACCGGTCGGCCAGGTCCTGGTGATGGCGGCCGAGCAGGTTGATGCCGAAGGCACCCCGGCTGGTGATCGCGGCCAGGGTGCGGCTGCTCCGGTACAGCGACACCAGCACGAGCGGCGGGCTGAGCGAGACCGAGGTGAAGGAACTGGCCGTGCAACCGGTCGGCCGGCCCTGGGCCGTGGCGGTGACCAGGGCGACCCCCGTGGCCCAGCGGCGCATGACGCTCCGCAGGGCCGGTCCGGTGATGGCCGGGGTCTCCGGCCGGGGCGTCACCGGACCGGTCACGGTGCCAGGATCCGGCCGGGCCGTCACGACACCCTCACCGAATCCGCGACCGCATTCGGCGAGCTCGCAGCCGACTCGGCCGCCGCCAGGTCGGTCTGATTGGCCGTCAGATCCCCCAGTGCGAGGTGGCATTCGGCACGCTGTCGCAGCAGGTCGGCTCGGTCGGCACCGGGCAGCAGCAGTGCGGCGGTGTAGTCGCGGCGGGCCAATTCCCAGTCACCGGCGCTCTGGTGGACGTAACCACGATTGTAGAGCAGGTCCGGATTGTCGGCCTCGATCGCCAGCGCCCGGGTGAGATCCGCGACTGCGGTGCGATGGTCGCCCGTCTTCAGTACCAGGGCCGCGCGGTTGGCCAGCGCGCTCACCAGGTCCGGCTCGGCGGTTAGCGCCAGGTCGAAGTCGCGTAGCGCCGCCTGGTCGGCGCCTGCGTCCAGCGCCAGCAGCCCCCGGGCGCACAACAGGCGGGCGTTGCCAGGATGGTGGCGCAGCCCCTCCTCGACCTGGGCCAGCGAGCCCGCCGCATCGCCCTGCTCCCGCAGCAGGCTGGCGAGGTTGATCCGGGCGTCCAACTCGTCGGGTTCCAGCTCGAGTACGTACCCCAGGTCCGCGATCGCGCCTGCCAGGTCGCCCAGTTCCAGGCGCACGTCGGCCCGGTTGTAGTGCATCTCCCAGAACGGCGCGGTGAAGGTGATCGACTCACTGTAGTCGGCCAACGCGCCGGGTAGGTCGCCCATCCGGCGCCGCACGTCGGCCCGGTCGAAGTAGTAGTCCGGGTAGTTGGGATCCAGCTCGATGACGGTGCTGATGTCAGCCAGCGCCTCCTCCAGCCGGCCGAGCGCTGTGTACACCCGGCCCCGGTTGTGCACCAGCACGGAGCGGTGCAACCGGTGTTTCTCGGCGGGGAGTTCGCGATCGATATCGGCCAGACCGGTGCTGACCAGGCGCAGCGCCTCGGTCAGGTTGCCGAGGTGGAGCTCCACCAGGGCCAGGCCGTTGCGGTTGAAGACCGACTGGAAGACGCGCTGGTCGTGGTCCGGCAGCAGTGAAGCGAGCGCGAGCACGTTGTTCAGGTGGGCCTTGGCCAGCTGGTGGTCCTTGAGCTCGGGCGGGTAGTAGCGCGTGTAGAGCATGGCGAGGGCGTAGCCGGAGAAGATGTGCAGCATCGGCTGGTGGAACATGGCGCGCAGCTCGATGTAGCGCCGTTCGGCCTCCTCCGGCTGGCCGAGGACCGCCAGTGCGGTGGTGACCTTGGTGCCCAGCACCCAGTACTTCCGGGGCTCCTCGGCTGGGTCCACCAGGGCCGTGCCACGTCCGG
This sequence comes from Kitasatospora sp. NPDC058190, assembly GCF_042883685.1. Lineage (NCBI taxonomy): Bacteria > Bacillati > Actinomycetota > Actinomycetes > Kitasatosporales > Streptomycetaceae > Kitasatospora > Kitasatospora sp. NPDC058190. Next base: position 9,177 of record NZ_JBHVVI010000046.1, on the reverse strand, counting down.
CCAGGTCGAGCAGCGAGTGGTAGAAGCCCATCGAGACCAGGTACTCGGCGGCTTCGAGGAACGCGTCGGCGGCCGCTTCCCGGTCGCTGCCGTGCTCCAGGTGATAGGGGATCGCCCCGAGACGCAGGCTCCAGTCTCCGCTGCGGCGCAGCTCGGCCGCCCGCTGGTCGTGCAGTCGGGCCCGCTCGGCGGCGTCGACGCGGCGGTAGGCGGCTTGTTCGGCGGGGTCGTGGGAGGTGCCGTCGGACTCGACGTAGGCCTGGGCAAGCTTATGAGGCTCCGTCAGATTCTCCTGCTCGTAGGGATGTTGGGCAACAGTGTGGGTGGCATGGGCGGCGAGGGCCGTGGTGAGTTCGGGGATGAGGTCGGCGCCGCCGGTGTGCACGGTGACCATCACCAGGTCCGGCAGGGCCCGGCGCAGCAGGATGGCGAGGAACTCCTGGTCGGTGTGATCGGCCTCGTCGACCCGGTCGAAGCGCAGGGCCAGCGCGTGGCCGAGCTCGCGAGCGTGGCCGTGCAGGAACTCGACGATGCCGTGGGCGAGACGGCGGGTGCGCTTCGCCGGGTAGAGGCGGGTGCGCTCGTTGGGCACGGCCAGCGAGGTGAGGGTCTGCGGTCCGGCACCGATCAGGTCCTTGAGTTCCGGAGCAGCGGACAGGATTTCGACGGCGTGGTGCGCCACGAGCCCCGGGCGGGCCCGGTGTGCATCCGGCACCAGTGAGCGCAGCAGTGTGCCCAGACCGGTGTACGGTCCGCGCAGCCGCCTGTGGCAGTCGGCTCGGGCGTCGTACCAGTCGTCGTGCGCGGTGCCTTCGGGCTGGAGGCGCCAGGTGTGGGAGGTCACGGGTTTTCCTTTCGTGAGTGCGCGGGCCGGTCACGGGGCGGCGCGGTGTTGCCTGCGGCCGACCAGCATGGGCAGCACGACGACCTGTACGACGATGACGAGCAGGGCGACGGCGGCATCCCAGAGCCGGCTGTCGCTCAGCGAGCGGTGTGCGATGCCGTCGGCGAGTCGCTGGGCGAACGTCACGGCCGGCAGGACAACGGTGAACACGGCGGCGACCAGCAGGACGGCGGTGCCGATCGCGGTCAGCAGGGCGAACCAGGGGGCCAGCGCCCGTTCCCGCGCCGACCAGCGGTCCTCCGCCCAGCCGCCCCGGCCCAGACGGTGGCGCAGATAGGCCGAACCCACCTCGTGCAGGTTGGCGCAGCCCAGGGCCGTGGCGAGGACGTAGTAGAGGTCGGTGCGCAGGAAGATCAGGAACTGCCAGGCCAGCCGGGGCAGGATCAGGTACGCCACGGCGAGGGCGAACCGCCCGGCCCAGGACGGTCCGGTCGCGAAGTCGGCCGCCGCCGCGAGGGTGAGCGCGCCGAAGAGCACGACCTCGCCGAGCATCCCGGCCAGGAAGGGCAGATAGCGCTGCGCGGGCCGCACACCGAACAGCGCATTGAGCCGGGTCTCGAAGACCACGAAGTAGAGCCGTCGCCCGACGCCCAGGCTGGTGGGCAGGCCGAGCCTGCGGCCGGCCAGGACATGCCAGCCCTCGTGCCAGAGCATGAGTGGCATCTGCAGCACGGCGAGGGTCAACTCCACCGCGACCAGGGACGGGACGAAGAACAGGTTCCGGGTGTGCGGCTGCAGTCGGGGCTCGCAGATCATCGCCGCGATCGCCAGTGCGGTGATCAGCGCGTAACAGCTCCAGCCGAGCGGCGAGAACATGGCACGTCCCCAGGCCTGGAGGCGTACGGGCAAGGGCTCGGCGGCGGCGCCGGACTCGTGGACGAAGCCGAGATCGCGCATGGTCTCGACGAAGTCGGCCAGGTCGACCGGCTCTCCGTAGGCCGCGTCGTACCAGGCGGCGGCCTCGGCGAGCGGCATGCCGTCGGCCAGGCGTCGCAGCAGCGCTGCGCCGTCCTCCGGGAGCAGCACGAAGGACCCGGTGTCGGGCCGGCCCACCAGCGTGCCGTCGCGTTCGGTGACGAAGGTGAGCGGATGGAACGCGAGGTCGGCGGTCGCCATGATCTCTCCCTCGGAGGGGTGCGGGCCTCTCGGACGGGTGCGGCGGGACGAACCCCGGGCCTGCGTGCCGTGGTGCACGCAGGCCCGGGGCATCACCAGGTCAGCAGACCACGAGGATGTAGAACGCCGGCGAGGTGAGCTTGATGGCACCGGTCTTGCGCACAGTGATCTTCTTCATGGTTCGACTCCCTTGATAAAGAGGTGAGTTGGCGCCGCCCCACCCTGGTGGCGGATCGGCGACTCCGACGATGGCATGGCGCCCGGTGGGCGGACATGGGTAGTCGGTCCCCGTCTTCCCGCCGTCGGCCGGGACGGAAAACGGGGGCCCGATCCCCATACCGGGGCCAGGCCGGGTTCGGACACCATCCAAGCCATGCGAAATGACGCCCTCTCCGTGATCGCCTGTGGCTCGATCGCGGCCAAGGACCTGCCGAACTACCTCGTCTTCCTCCGCCAGGAGATCGACCTGCCGTTACGGGTCCTGCTGACCGCGAGCGCCGCGCGCTTCGTCCACCCCCAGGTACTGGCCTGGCACGCGGACGAGGTGTACGTCGCCGACGACCCGACCCTCAACCCCACCGAGTTCGCGCACCGCTCGCTCGGCCTGGTGGTGCTGCCCGCCACCGCCAACACACTGGCTGCGGCGGCACTCGGGCTGGCCGCCACGCCGGCCCAGACGGTACTGCTGGCCCACGAGCGGCCCGCACTGTTCTTCCCGAACATGAACGGCTCGATGTGGCGCAAGCCCGCGACCCGACGTCACGTCAGTACGCTGCGCGCCGACGGCCACACCGTGGTCGAGCCGACCGAGCGCGAGATGTTCCTGCTGTGGCAGAAGGAGAACGGCGTCGGGCCTGCCATGCCGACGCCCGACGAGGCCGCCGAGACGGTCGTGAAGTGGCTGGAGGACGCCCTCAACGGCGACGACGAGTCGGCATAGGGTGCCCCTGCAGGCGGACCAGACCGGATCGGCACATCGGAGGGGATCAGGATGACGGAACCGCGCGTGGACCGATCCGGTGGACTCGTCGGACGCGAGGACGAACTCGCCCTGCTGGACCGCGTCCTGCAGGACGCGCGGCAGTCGCGGGGCGGCACGGTGTGCGTTACCGGAGAGCCGGGGATCGGGAAGACCAGACTGGCCGGCGAGGCGATCACGCTGGCCCGGGAGACCGGGATGACCGTGCTCAAGGGCCGCTGCATCGCCACCGGCCCGGCCGTGCCGTACCGGTCGCTCACCGAGGCACTGCTGTCACTCGCCCGGGCCGGTGGCGCGCCGCCCACCGACGCGCTCGGACCGTACCTGCCCGTGCTGGGCCGTCTGGTACCCGAGTGGGCGATCGGGGACGCCTGCGACCGGTCGCCGATCGTGCTGGCCGAGGCCGTGCTCCGGCTGGCCGCCGCCTGCGGCCGAGAGCGCGGCTGCCTGCTCGTCATCGACGACCTGCACGACGCGGACCCCGAGACGCTGGCGGTCCTGGAGTATCTGGCGGCCAACCTGGCTCTGCTGCCGGTCGCCGTCGTCGCTACCCTGCGGGACACGCCGGGCGCCGCCCACGAGCTCGCGGACACGCTGGCCCAGCGCGGGGAAGCCGGCCTGCTGAGACTCGGTCGGCTCGAGGCCGCGCAGGTGCACGTGCTGACCGCGAACTGTCTCGGCTGCCCGCCGGCCGAACTGCCTGTGGCGGTGTCCGACCGGGTGCTCGCCGACAGCAGCGGAATCCCGTTCACCGCCGCCGAGTTGATCCGCGGCATGCGCGCCGAGGGCCGACTCGTCCGCACCGAGGGCCGCTGGCGGCTGGTCGGCACCAGCCGCGCGGCCATCCCGTTCACCCTGGTCCGGGCGGTCGAGCAGCGGGCGGAGCGGCTCGGACCGCAGACGCTCCCGCTGCTGTCGGCCGCCGCAGTGCTGGGCCGCAGCTTCCCGCTGTCGGTGGCGCGGCGCTGCGCCGTGCCGGACGACCACGAGCCCGCCGGCTCGCTGCGCTCCGCCGTCGTCGACGGCCTGCTGGTGCCGGACGACGAGCGTGGGCCCGACTGGTACGCCTTCGAACATCCGCTGACCCAGGAGGCATTGCTCGACCGGCTCACGCCGGCCGACCGGGCCGAGCTCGCCGACCGGGCCGTGGCGGCCATGAACGAGCTCGACCCGAGCCTGCCCGGCCCATGGTGCCTGCTGGCCGCGCGGATGCACGGGCAGGCGGGGGACCGCCGGACCGCCGCCGTCCGCTACCTGGAGGTGGCCCGCCGCGCCCTGGCCGGCCACGGGCCCGGAACGGCGATCGCGGTGCTGCACGAAGCCCGGTCGGCCTTGGGGCCTGTCGACGGATCGGACATCCACCTGCCTGACGACGCCGTACCGGCCGGCGTGCGACGGGAGTTGCTGGAGACCCTGCTGCTCGCCCTGGCGGACGACGGTCGGCTCGACCGGGCCACCGAGGTGGCGCAGCAACTGCGCCGGGCCGATGTCGAGGCCGATCCGGGACGCCGGGTCGAGCTGCACGTGCGGCTGGCCTGGGCGGCGCAGGTGGCCGGGCAGTGGGACGTGGGACTGGAACAGGTCCGCGCGGCCCGGGAGCTGTTGCCCGAGGGGGCGGGTGCGCGAGACACCGCGGGCATCGACGTGGTCGAGGCCTACCTGATGGTGTCGACAGCGGAGCAGGGGCGGATCGGCCGCAGCGAGCAACTGGCCCGCCGGGCGATCGAGGGCGCGGAACAGCGCGGTGACCACGCACTGGCCTGCCAGGCGTGGTACGCGATGGGTTTCGCGACCCGTGGGCGCTCCCTGGCCGAATCCGACCGGTGCTTCCGCCGCACGCTGCGGATGGCCGCCGAGAGCCGCCAGGTGAGCTGGCACAACCACGGGTTGATCGGCCTGGGCAGCAACGCCTGGCTCGCCGAGGCCGACCTGGACGGGCTGCACCACGCCCACCAGGAGGCCATGCGCACCGGTTGCGTGAGCCTGGCGCACAACGTCGGGGCGACGCTGGCGCTCGACGCGGTACTGCGAGCCGACTACGACCGGGCCACGGCCCTGCTGGACGGTTCCAGGGCCGAGACCGAGCGACTGCAACTGCACTCGGTGACCCGGTACGCCCTGATGGTGGGCGCGGTGGCCGCCGCCCACCGGGCCCGCAGGCCCCAACTACGGGCGGCGCTCGCCCGGTTCCGGACCAGCGGTGGGAACGAGTCGCGGGAGGCACCGCTCGTGCTCGGCCTGGCCGAGCTGTTCTGCGCGCTGCTGGAGGAGGACCACGAGCAGGCGGCGGAGCTGGCCGCGCGGCTGGCCGCCGCCGTCCCGCCGGACGAGGAGAACTACTTCCACCTCGCCGGCAGCCACGGGCTGGTCCTGCTGCTGTCCGTGCTGGCCGGGCGAGCCGACTGGGCCGAGGTCGAACGGATCACCGCGAGTCAGGCGGGCCGGATGCGGTGGAACCGGCAGTTCGTCGGCTTGGCCCGGGCGGTCCTGTACGGTCGGGAAGGTCGCCCGGCCGAGGCGGTGGCGGCGTGCCGCACTGCGCAGGCCGACGCGGCGATCTTCCCGACGGCCCGTCACCTTGGCCTGCGTCTGGTCGCTGACGCCGCAGTCGCCGACGGATGGGGGGAAGTCCGCGACTGGTTGACCGAGGCCGAGACGTACTTCCACCACTCGGGTGCCGGCGCCATCGCCGCCGCGTGCCGCTCCCGGCTGCGTTCACTGGGCGCTTCGGTCGGGCAGCGCCGCACCGGCACGGATCGGATTCCGGCCGAACTCGTCGCGCTCGGCGTCACCCTGCGCGAGTACGACGTCTTCTGCCTGCTGGTCGAACGCGTCGGCAACAAGGCCGTGGCCGCCCGCCTGCAGATCTCTCCCCGGACGGCCGAGAAACACATCGCCAGTCTGATCGGCAAGACCAACTCCGCCACCCGCGCCCAGCTGTGCGATTTCGTGGCGGACTTCCTCGCCGCACGGTAGGCCTGCCGGGAATCTGATGCGCCACCCTGCCAAAGATGGTGGTGGTGTGTCAGAGTAGTGGAGTGACAGTGCAGGCGACTCGGTCGGTTCCGCTGCCCGCGGCATCCGGCGCCTGGTGGCTGCCCGCACTGTCGCCGGCCGAGCGCGATGCCCTGCCGCCCGGACGGGCGCCGCGCTGGGTCGAGTTGGTGGAACAGACGCTGCGCCTCGCCGAGTCGGCGCCCGGCGGGCGGATCCGCTCGCTCCCCGGGACGGGCCCCGAGGGCCGACTGCTGCATCCGCTGTGGCCGTTCCTGCGGACCGCCTCCCACTACTTCGCGGCGGCGAACCCCGCCGCGGCAGAGCGGCGAGTGGTGTGGGCCGGTGCACGGCACCACCTGGCCGGCGGCTTGGTGCGGCTGGCTGGACGCACACTGGTACAGGAGTTGGGACACGCGCGCCGGGCCGGAACCTTGACCGGGCAGGACGGGCGGGAGCGGTTCGACGCGTTCCTGTGCGAGGTCGCCGCCGGACCGGCCCTGGGCGCGGTGCTGCACCGTCATCCCGTGCTGGCCCGGCTGCTGGCCGAACGGTGCATGCGCACCGTGGCCGCAGCCACCGAACTGCTGGAGCGGCTCCACGCGGACCGGGAGCAGCTCACCGCCGCCCTGCTCGACGGCGAGCCCGGTCGGTTGACCCGGGTCCGCTTCGGACTGGGGGACCCGCATGCGGCGGGCCGGTCCGTCGCCGTGCTGGAGTTCGACGGCGGGCAGCGCCTGGTGTACAAGCCGCGCCCGCTCGGTCTGCACGCCCGGTGGAACGAACTGCTCGCCTGGTTTGGCGGACGCCAGCCCCAACTGGCGGCGCGAGCCGTTCGGTTACTGCCGCAGGCGGGGTACGGCTGGGCCGAGTACGTCGCACCACGCCCATGCCGGTCCCAAGCCGAAGTCGGGCGGTTCTACGAGCGGCTCGGCGCCCAGCTCGCGCTGCTGCACGTGGTGAACGCGGTCGACATCCATGCCGAAAACCTCATCGCCGCGCGCGACCAGCCGGTCGTGGTGGACGTGGAGACGCTGTTCCACCCGTGCTGGGTGCCCGTCACCGACGGCGGCGCCGACCCGGCCGCCCGGGCGCTCGCCGCGTCCGTGCAGCGGACCATGGTGCTGCCGAACCCGCGCTTCGGCGACGGCGGTTCACTCGACCTCTCGGCACTCGGTGGCCAGGCGGACCAGTGGACGCCGGACCCGATGCCCGGGTGGGCGGACGCGGGCACCGACCTGATGCGGCTGGTCCGCCGCCCGGCCCGCTGGCCGGGTGCCGACAACCGCCCGATGCTGGCCCGGAGACCCGCCGATCCGGCCGACCAGCTCGACCGGCTGCTGTGCGGATTCCGCGCCGGCTACCGGGCGATTGCGGCACGTTCCCATGAACTGCTCGGTGAGCAGGGGCTGTTGTCTCGCTTTGCGGGTGAGACGATGCGCCTGGTGGTGCGGCCCAGTCAGAGCTATGCGATGCTGCTCGCCGAGGCGACCGAGCCGGAGCTGCTGCGCGACCACTCCGGTCGGGAGCGGGCCTTCGCCGCACTGCATGACGAGACCGGCCACCCGCACCTGCACGTGCTGGCGCCCCACGAACTCACCGACCTGCTCGCCGGCGACGTCCCGTTCTTCACCACGACCCCCGCCGCCCGCACCCCGCGCACCTGGGATGGTCGTGAACTCCCGTTCCTGCTCGACGAATCCGGGCTGACGGCCGCCACCAGGACGATCCGGGGGATGTCGGAGGGCGACCTCGACCGGCAGGCATGGCTGATCCGTGCCTCCTTGGCCGTCGAACGACGGTCTCCGGGCCGCCATGCTCCGGGGCGCCCCGCTGCCGAATCCAAGGACGCCTACGACTGTGACCTCGGTGCCGAGGCGCTGGAGCTCGCACGGGGGATCGGGGAGGACTTGCTCGCCCGGGCTTGTCGGGGCGCGGGTCGGGTGAACTGGCTCGGGCTGCAGGAGGCCGGGCCAGGACAGTGGGCGGTGCTGCCGATGGGCATGGCGCTCGGCGACGGCTACACCGGCCCGGCGCTGTTCCTCGCCGAGCTGGGCCGGCTCACCGGGGCGGTCCGTTATCAGGAGGCCGCCGCCCAGGCCGTCCGCGTCCTCCCACAGCTCCTGAGGCTCTTGGCGGAGCACCCCGAACTCGCGCGTGCCGTGGGGCCGGGCGGCTTCTCCGGGCTCGGCGGCATCAGCTACGCCACCGCCCGGCTCGCCACCCTGCTGGACTCCCCGGAGCTGAGCGCCGCCCTGCCCGCCGGCCTCGCCGCACTTCACACGGCCGCTGTCGACCCGGCAGCCCCCATGGACATCGCCGACGGCCTGGCCGGTGCCCTGCTCGCGGCCGAGGCCGTGCATGCTCAGACGCGGCTGCCGGCAGCTGCCGAACTCGCCCACACTGTCAGGACCTTGGCGGGCCATCGGCCCCGTCCTGAGCGGCCCGGATTCCTCCACGGCCACGAGGGCGTCGGGTGGGCCCTACGGGAGCGAGCGGCGGTGGACCTGGCGGACTCCGACGGCCCCGGCCGGCGCCCGGACTGGGTCGGCCGGGCGCTGCGCGCCCGCAAGGCGGACCAGCACCTCGCCCTGCTCGCCGACCGCGTGCCGATGCCGGGCCACTCGCTCCGCCACGGCGAACTCGGTCTGCTGGAACCACTGGTGGAGCTGATGCCGACCGATGCCGGCCAGCGCCGTACGGCCGCTCGACTGGTGCGGTCCGTCGAACAGCAAGGCGCCCGTTGCGGCACCCCCGGCGAGGTGCCCACACCCGGCCTGCTGACCGGACTGGCCGGCATCGGCTACGGCCTGCTGCGGCTCGGCTTCGGCCCCAGGATCCCCTCGGTGCTGCTGTTGCGACCGGCAGCAGGACCGGGGCCCGTCGAACGAGAGGGAGGGCATCACCATGATGGACGGCGAACTGCTCGACAATGTGGACAACGAGCTGCAGGAGACCGACGAGCGTCGCACGGCGGCTGACCACGCGGCCCGCCAGGCCCGGCTGCGGGTGGCGATCCTCGCCGGCCTGACCGTTGGCGCGGCTGCCGTGGTCGTACTGGGCCAGGGGGATCCAAACACAAGCACCGTCGCGAGCATCATCCTCTGAGGAAGCGTCATTGTCCGAGACAGGTGGTGGGGGGGCCCCCGGGGGGCCCCCCCCACCACTGCTTTCCGGCACTGCT
>NZ_JBHVVI010000045.1:0-66823 GCF_042883685.1 Kitasatospora sp. NPDC058190 | reverse complement strand
CCCTTGGCGAGCCAAGGGGGCGCCGCAACGAAAGCAGAGCGGAAATTCAGACCGCCTGCTCGATGTGTTCGAAGATGTCGGAGTCCGTCTCCTTCTGCCAGTCCGGCAGGTCATCCCAGTCGGCAACGTAGCTCGGCTTCGGGTCCGGGATGTGCTTGTGGATCTGGGCGATCCAGCACAGGGCGACGAAGCGTCCCTTCTGCTCCCGGGTGAGCTTGGCGGTCGTGCCGCCACTCACAGCGACGAAGTCACGAACCTGGCCGAACACGGCGTCAGCCGACTGGCGCTCCCAGTCCGGAGTCTCTTCCCAGGGAGTGATGTAGCCCGGCTTCGGCTCGCCAGGGAAGTGCTTCTTGACCCCGGCGATCCATGCCTCGCGGAAGATCCGGCCGTCCTCGTTCTCCATGCTCAGTCCTCTCGTCGTCTGTTCAGGATGGAATCGCGGGCAGACTTGCGATCTGGCTACTCAGGGCAGCGATGCGTCGGTCGGCCTTGAGCGGTTCCAGCTCCCCTTGAAGCTCCCGCAACTTGCGGCAGACATACCCTGATCCGCTCTGCTGGGCGAGCGTCAAGGCTTCACCGGCGTAGCACAGTAGGTGATCACTGTCCCTTCGCTGGACCCCGAGTATGGCGAGATCGGTGAGAACGCTCCCCCGACGACGGACGGAGAGAGTGTGGTTCAACGCCTCGGTGAGGGACTTCTCTGCGAGATCAGGTCTGCCGAGCCGGATGTAGCAGGTGCCTCGTTCCTCGGCCAGCCGGGAGCCGTCGAACCGCAGCCAACCACCGTTGTGAACCTGCCCGCTCAGTGAGTGGACCTGTCCGGCGAATTCCAGAGCTCGGTTGCACGAGTCGAGGTCTCCCAGACCGGCGAAGGCCTCGGCTTGAACGGCAGCCACCCAATGGCGCGTCGAGAGTTCTCGATCCCCATGCTTGGCCACCTCTGAAGCGGCGTTCAGCATGGGGATAGCCCTGGCGAACCGCCGCTCGTAGAGACTGATGAAGGCGTGCCGGGTCAGGGCGCAGGCCCAGAGATCATAGGCACCGGCCTCGCGAGCCGCACTGGCGGCCAATGCGTAGCAGTGTGAGGCATCCGTGTAGCGGTTGCTGTCGAAGAAGATCTCGCCAGCAAGCTGGAAGAGGTCTGCGGAGTGGATGCAGAGCTGCTTGTGCCCAGCCTCGTTCTGGGTCCGTTCGAAAGCCTCGATGAGCGCGCTGAGCTGTTCTCGAACCATCGGGTAGACCGTCGACTTGGCGCGGGCGAACGAGAAGCTCTGCCACAGGTGCGCGTTCACCCGGCCGTGCACGCCCGAATCGACGGCCGACGGCCCACTGGCTAGTTCCACGGCCTGCCCCCAGCTGAGGGGTGGCAGCGTGACCAACGTACCGGTGATGCTCAGCATTTGAAGGAACTCGCGACGGTTCATTTCGTCAACTTGATCCGCATCTAAGTAGATCCAGGGAGCCGCAGAGTCGGTTGGGATGATGACCCCCGCCTCCGGAAGGGCCGATACCGGATCACCATCGTGCGGCCGCGGTCCGAGTAAGGCTTCGAGCTCCGCGGTGGTGACCTTCAAGAGCCGGGCGAGCCTGGGCCGGAGGTGTGGCTGCGGCTCGGTCTCGCCGCGCTCCCAACGGGCGACCGTCGAGCGGTCGACGCCGAGCGCTTCGGCGAACCTCTCCTGACTGTAGCCCAGGGCCTTTCGCTGTCGTGCCAACTGTGGCCTGGTAGCCGCCATGCCTGCTGCCTCTTCGCTCTGCCGATTTATTGGTCCAGGTCAGAGCTCCTGGTGCATCGAGTATGCATCAGAGGCGCACCCGCATTGCTCTGGTTCGCACCAACTCCCTCTTGTTTCCTGGGTGTTGCGGCAAGCGTGCCGCGACGAGAACACGCGAAGGCGCACGGTTCGCCGAGACTTCGACTTGGAGTGGAACGGCTATGAGTCCGCTGAACACCGTGATTGTGCCGGTGCTCTGTGCATGGGACGTCGAGGCAGACCTCGCGGCAGTGCCTCTGGCCCGCCGAGAGGTCGCCCAACTCGTTCGATCCTGGGGTGTCCCTATAACGGACAATGAGGCGCGCGACGTGGAGCTGTGTTCGGACGAGTTGCTGGCCAACGCCGTTGAGCACACGGGCGACCAGTGCCGTGTGACAGTCCGATGGACCGGCGTGCGCCTGCGGGTCGAGGTCTCGGATTCGAGTCCGAAACCGCCCGGTAGGGGCACGGCCGACGACACGGCCACCAACGGCCGTGGCCTTCTCCTCGTGGAGGCCCTAGCTCACTCCTGGGGCTGGTACCCGGTGGAGACGGGCAAGGTCGTATGGTTCGAGGCTGCGCCCGACCAGATCAGTGACGGTAGAGGCGCGGCTCGCCGTACGGGTCTTCATGACTCATGTTCGGGTACAGCAGTCGGGGCGAACCCACAAGAATGCGCCGGAGACAGAGGTCGTCCGGCGACTACCCCCTCCACCTCGTCTCGGTACGAGATCCGCGCAATCGACTCCCAGAGCCCCCATTTCATCCTGCTGGAGTGCTGGGGGATCTACGACCGCGAGCAGCACGAGTACGTGCGCGTTCCGGGCTCCTCGGACCGAATCAGACGCTTTTACACCGTGTCGGCCGCTGAGCGGCACCTGCGCTACTCCGGCATCTGATGACCCGGGTTCACCAGGCCGTGCAGCCTTGGCCGACCTCCACCGCTATCAGGCCAGTCAGAACATCCCGATGACGTATGACGCTCCTCGGGGAGGTCCCGCCACTCGCGGCATCTCCCCGGGCTACTCAACAGAGGAGGGAAAGTGCACAACCTGATCGTCAGTCCGTTCCTGGACGAGTACTTGTTGGTGCGACCCGGCAGCCGTGGCGGCTTCCGACTCCCGGAGGCCGGCTACGAAGAGTTGCGTGCCCACGACCCTGCCCAAGCAGCCCCCTCTTGGTTTTCGGCTGCCGTGGGCTCGCAGTGGGCCGACCTGGACATCGCCGGACGGCCTGCGGGCGCGTTCCTTCTCGTACGACAGCCCACCCAGTGGGGGTACTCCCGGGCGTCGTGGGAGATCAACCTCGGCTGCAACTACGCCTGCAAGCACTGCTATCTGGGGCTCAAGGTCAACTCGGGCATGCCCTTGGCGGACAAGCTGACCTGCCTGCGAATCATGGCAGAGGCCGGTGTTCTGTTTCTCCAGATCACCGGCGGCGAGCCCACCGTGGACAAGGACTTCATCGCGTCCTACCGGGCCGCGTTCGAGCTGGGCATGATGATCACAATCTCGACGAATGCCTCGCTGCTGTGGCGCGAGAACCTGCTCCGCCTCTTCCGGGACTGCCCGCCCTACCGGATCACGGTGTCGATGTACGGCGCCACGAAGGCCAGCTACGACGAACTGACGCAACGTCCGGGCGCCTGGGACCTGTTCGTCCAGGGGATGAACGCCGCGCGGTACGCCAAGCTCCCGCTGCGGGTGAGCATCGTCGTCACCGAGGACAACGCGCACGAGGAACAGGCGATGATCGACCTGTCCCGGTCGTGGGGGCTGGAGTACAGCGTCTTCACCAACATGACGCCGACGATCTACGGCGGCGCCGAGTCCCTGGCCGCGCAGTCCAAAGAGCACCTGCGGATGCGCAAGCCGTTCGCCGGGTGCAACGCGGGTCACACCTTCTTCCACACCGACCCGCATGGTCTGGTGTCCATCTGCAAGATCGGCCGTGACGACCAGATCAGCCTCCCTGCCGAGGGGATCGACGGCCTCGCCCGGCTCGGCGCCATCGCCGACCGCCTCATGCTTCGCACCGGTGGCTGCTCCGGCTGTCAGCTCTCGGGGTCGTGCACCGTGTGCCGGCCGCTGGCCAAGCACTACCAGGAGGCGAAGGCACCACTCAGTTCCTACTGTCAGCACGGAATCAAGAAAGCAGGGTGAACATGACCGCTGTCGCTGTCGAACTCTCCCCCAGGTGCCCGCTGCCGGGCGACGGCCCGACCCAGCGCCTGCCGTACCTGACGCGGCCCCTCCAGGCCACCGCCCAGCCGGTCACCGAGATCACCATGGTGACCGACCTGGACGACGTCATGGAGTCGATCAAGTGCTCGTGCTCCGCAGGCGACGACAACCCGCACTGATCGCGATCAGTCAGTAACGCTCAGGCCTTGACGCGGTTCGCGTCGGGGCCTGAGCCCCGTGTGGCAGCCGAGTAGCGTGGGTGCATGGGATTCCGCTGGGACTGGATGCACCCCCGCATCTCCGTACCGTACCTGCCGACACTCGGCCCCCTTCACCCCGACGTGATGAGCCCGGAGCTGTTGGAGGACGTGTTCGCTGTCGCCGGTACTGGCGGCTTTCTGCCCCACGACAAGGACCGGCGATGGTCGGACCGCAAGGACGAGTGGGTCGTGGTGGACGACATCGTCCAGGATCGGGAACGGACCCTGATCCCGACAATCACTGGTCGCGGAATCCTACGGCTCCACCTCTACGGGGCCCGAGGGCACCTGCTCGAAGCCCGGGAAGCAGCCGCCAAGCTCGCCACAGTCCACGCTGCCGAGAAGGCCCGCGTCGTGTGGTTCCAGGAAGGCCCGGACACGTCTGCTTCATGCAACCGGGTCCAGCTCAGGACCTTCGACCGACACGCTCCCGCCGTGGACGGAATCGAGATCCTCTCCGACGTGCCCACACAGGTAGCGGAGACCTTCGAGGACTTCTCCGCGAAGCTGGCCGGCGAAGGATTCGCCTTCCTGAACTCCAGGCTCGATACCGTTGGCCCCGTAATGGTCGCGGTACGGAACAGCCAAGTGTCCGGTGCCATCGGCCCGATGGAAACGATGCCCGACCCGATCGGGCAAACCCGGCTCCTGCCACAGTACTTCGGAGTTTTGCCGGAGTGTCGAGGGCTCGGACTCGGGCGCCGGCTGTGGCGGGCGGCCATGCACTGGGGGCGGGAGCACGGTGCCGACTACCAGCTGCTGCAGACCACCGTTGGCGGCGCGTCCGACCGCCTCTGCCAAAGTGAGGGGCTGATCGACCTCGGCTTCGTCTGCGCCTCGGGCGCCTGAGCAGATCGGGCCCCGAGGGGCCGGGCCGATCGAGCCGCCAGCAGGGCGGTGCGAGCGCGGCTGGCGCCTCTGGCCGCCACGGAAGCGGCGCAGCTACTGGCGGCGGATCGCTTCACGAAACCGACGCAGGCACGGCAGATGCCGGGACGGGGGACGGGGTCGCGGCACTCCCTGCACTCGGTGTACCGGGCGGAGGGAGAGCGCTCCGGGGTGCGGGGAGGCGGCATCTTGTGGTGCAGGCGGTAGCCGAGCACGGCCGGTGCCGAGTGCATGGGGGTGGGCAGGCCCGGCAGCAGGGCTTGGGCCAGCTCGGTTGGCGTGCTGCCGCGTTGAAGCCATTGGGCCACCAAGGGCGCCAGTTCTTCTGCCTCGGATTGGCCCAGGCGCAGGCGGGGTTCGGGGCGGATCACTCGGAACAGGGTGGCCACCGCTTCCCGGAGTTGTTCGTCCGGCGCCGTGGGCGGCTGGCCCGGGCGCGAGTTCTCAGCGGTGGCCGGGCGCGGGGGGAGGGTGGTTTCTTGGTCCGGTTTCTTTACTACAGGGAGGTCTGCGCACCCGGTGGTTGGTTCACCGGACGCCGGGTGGGTGGCAGCCGGTGCCCTCAGCCGCGGGGTGTCGTAGACGTGGTTCTCGGTGCGGACAGTGCCGTCGGGCAACCGGATCGTTTCGACGCGGTAGAAACCGGCGTCGGTGAGTTCCTTGAGAGCCTTGCGAATTGCTCCCCGGCCCTGGGGGCTGGTGTCGGCCATGTGCCGGCCGTCCTCGCGCCAGCCGTCGGGGCGGGAGAGGAGGTCGGCGAGGAGGCCTCGGGCGGTGTAGCTCAACTTCCTGTACTGCAAGACGGAGTTGGGCAACACGGTGAAGTGGCGTGCGTGTTGGGTACGATGTACTCGCATCGGGAGTCCGACTCCTGGTGCCGGACCCCGGGGTGTTGGTAGCACCGCCGGGGTCAACTGTTTTCTATTTGAGTACGGAACGTAGCACGGCACCTATCGATGCGACTGCCGTTCAGGGTAAAGGCGTTTATCGCATTACTGCTGAGTGTGCTCTGCTTTCAGGCCGGGCCTCATTTTGTGGTGGTACGGCCGTGAGCCTGGGGTGACACCGTTGCTTCGGCCTCGCCGAAGCGGCGGCGAGGCGACCGGGAGGACTGGCTGAGGTGTGCAGCACGCCGTGCGGGCATGACAGCGGCCCCGCTCCGAGTCGCTCGGAGCGGGGCCGCGAAGGGCGTCAGTGGAAGCTGTGCTCCTCCGCCGGGAAGGCGCCGGTGCGGACCTCGTCGGCGAACTCGCGGGCGGCGTCGCCGAGGACGGCCCGCAGGTTGGCGTACTTCTTGACGAACTTGGGCACCCGGCCCGCCGTCATGCCGGCCATGTCGGTCCAGACCAGCACCTGGGCGTCGGTCTCCGGCCCGCCGCCGATGCCGACGGTCGGGATCGCCAGCTGCTCGGTGACCTGGGCGGCCAGCTCGGCCGGGACGGCCTCGAGGACCACCGAGAAGGCGCCGGCCTGCTGGACGGCCTTGGCGTCGCGCAGCAGCTGGTGCGCCGCCTCGTCGCCGCGGCCCTGGACGGGGTAGCCGCCGAAGGCGTGCACGGACTGCGGGGTGAGGCCGATGTGCGCCATCACCGGGATGCCGGCCTCGACCAGCAGTTCGATCGAGCGGGCACTGCGCTCGCCGCCCTCCAGCTTGACCGCGCCGACCCCGGCCTCCTTCATCAGCCGGGCCGCGTTGTGCATCGCCTGGGCGGGCGACTCCTGGTACGAGCCGAACGGCAGGTCGGCGACGATCATGGCGCGCTGGGTGCCGCGGACGACGGCGGCGGAGAGCATCGCCATCTGATCCATGGTCACCGGCACGGTGGTCTCGTAGCCGAGGTGGCAGTTGCCGGCGGAGTCGCCGACCAGCAGGACGGGGATCCCGGCCTCGTCGAACACCCCTGCGGTGAGGGCGTCGTAGGCGGTCAGCATCGCCCACTTCTCGCCGCGCTGCTTGGCGGCGGCGAGGTCGCGGACGGTGACGCGGCGGTTGGTGACCCCGCCGTAGAGGGTGGTGGTCGACGCCTGGTTCTGGGCAGGCGAAAGCGAAGAAGCGTTCATCGAACGGACTCCTGAAGGGTTGTCGTCTCGTGGCGCCGTGCGGCGTCCCCGGATCACCTCCATGCTTGCACGCCCGGACGTGAGCGCAAAGAGGGGTGCGCGCGACCGGGTGCGATCCACGCCACACCGACGCCTCCGGGCCCTCCGGGCTTTGCCTCCATTTTACGAAACGGATTCGTCTCGTATCGTATTCGCCGCTACTCTGGTGCGGGGGGTTACGAGACGTCCGCGACTCGCAAATGCCCGCCAGTGCCACACCAACACGGACGGGAAGACCAATGACCACCGCAGCCGCGCCACCCCGTGTGCCGGAAGCCATCCACCGCAGACGCTGGGCGATCCTGTGCACCCTGGTGCTCGCCCTGCTCGTCGTCGTGCTCGACAACTCGATCCTCAACGTCGCGATGAAGACCATCGCGACCCCCGCCCCGGTCGGCCTGGGCGCCACCCAGAGCGACCTCGAATGGGCGATCAACTCCTACACCCTGGTGTTCGCCGGGCTGCTCTTCACCTCGGGCCTGCTCGGTGACCGCTTCGGCCGCAAGCGTGCCCTGCTGGCCGGCATGGTGGTCTTCGGCGTCGCCTCGCTGCTGTCCGCGATGGCCGGCTCGCCCGGTGAACTCATCGGCTACCGCGCCCTGATGGGCGTCGGCGGCGCGCTCGCGATGCCCGCCACGCTGGCGATCATCATGAACGTCTTCGAGCGCGAGGAGCAGCCCAAGGCGATCGGCATCTGGGCCGGCGCGGTCGGCCTGGCCATCGCCATCGGCCCGATCACCGGCGGCCTGCTGATCGAGCACTTCTGGTGGGGCTCGGTCTTCCTGGTCAACGTCCCGATCGTGGTCGTCGCGGTGATCGCGATGGCGATCCTGGTCCCCGAGTCCAAGGACCCCAGCCCGGGCAAGATGGACCCGGTCGGGGTGCTGCTGTCGATCATCGGACTGGTCGCGCTGATCTTCGGCATCATCAAGGGCGGCGAGCTGGCCGACTTCACCGCCTTCGAGGCCTGGGGCCCGACCCTGCTCGGCGTGGTCGCGCTGGTCGCCTTCGTCTGGTTCGAGCGCCGCACGCCGTTCCCCGCGCTGGACGTCACCTGGTTCCGCAACAAGGTGTTCAGCGCCTCGGTGGTGGTCGTCGCCGTGATCTTCTTCGCGCTGATGGGCGTCTCCTTCTTCGGCGTCTTCTACACCCAGAGCGTGCGCGGCTACAGCGCCCTGCAGGCCGGTCTGCTGATGCTGCCGCTGGCCGTCGCCCAGCTGATGTTCGCCCCGCGGGCCCGGCTGGTGGTCGACCGCCTCGGTGTCGCCGCCACCGCCGCCGGCGGCATGGTGCTGGTCGCGATCGGCTTCGTCGGCTACACCGTGCTGACCGCGACCACCCCGATCTGGGTGCTGATCGTGCTCGGCCTGGTGATGGGTGCGGGCATGGCGCACGTCATGCCCCCGGTCACCGTCGCGATCATGGGCTCGCTGCCCCGCGAGAAGGCCGGTGCCGGATCGGCCGTCAACAACACCTTCCGCCAGGTCGGCGGCTCGCTCGGGGTCGCCGTGCTCGGCGCGGTGCTCTCCACCGTCTACCGGGACGGGATGGCCGACACCCTCAACCACCTGCCCGAGGGGCTGCGCGAGAAGGCCGGCGAGTCGCTGGAGGCCACCCTGGCCATCGCCGAGCGGATCCCGAACGGCGCGGGCAAGGCGCTGATCGCCCCGGCGAACGACTCCTTCATCCACGCCATGCACGTGGTGGCCTCGCTCTCGGTGGGCATCTCGCTGGTCGGCGCGCTGGTCGCCTGGTTCCTGCTGCCGCGCCGCACCGCCGCCCCCGGCGGCCCGGCCGGACCGGCCCCGGCGCAGCCGGGCCAGACCCGGGAGGCCGCGGCCGCCGACGCCTGATCCGCGGATCAGCTGCGCGACAATGGCCCTGCCGACCGGTGCACCCGGTCGGCGGGGCCTCGGTCCAGGCGGGGCCACCCGCCCGCGGACCCACCTACCGAAACGCCACGGCGCCCGCGCGCCCGGGGTCAGCGAGGGAGAGACAGCGGAGATGAGGACGGACACGCCGAGCGCCGACACCGGGCAGCACTGCGCGGCCGCACGCCGCGGCCGGCCCCGCAGTGAGGCCGCCGAGCAGGCCATCTTCACCGCCGTCGAGGACATGATGGCCGCCGGCACCACGCTCTCCGAGCTCACCATCGAGGGCATCGCCACCGCGGCCGGCGTCGGCAAGGCCACCATCTACCGGCGCTGGCCCAACAAGGAGGCCCTGCTGGTCGACGTGGTCAGCCGGCTGGAGGTCCCGGTGCCGGAGCCGTCCGGCGGCAGTGCCCGGGACGACCTGATCGAGATGATCGACTACGTCCGCCGGCGCGGCCTCGCCAAGCGCACCCGCTGGGTGCTCAAGGCCGCCCTCGGCCAGATGCAGGCCCTCCCCGAGCTGTACACCGCGTACCGCGAGCGGGTGATCAAGCCCCGCCGGGAGGCCGGGCTCGGCCTGATCCGCCAGGCCGTCGCCGAGGGCATCATCCGTGACGACCTCGACCTGGACCTGCTGGGCGACCTGCTGATGGGCCCGATCCTCTACCGCAGCATCCTGTGGGACGACTCCGACCTGGAGGACCCGGACCTCGCCCGCAAGATGGTCGACGCCCTGCTCGACGGCCTCGCACCCAAGTAGCACCCGAGCAGCGCCCGAGCAGCGCCCGAGTGGATCGTGTCCGGACGTGGCCTGGCTCACCAAACCGGGCCACGCCGGAACCCGCTCCCGGGGACGGGCGTCTGTCCCGGCATAGGCTGAGCCGGGTATCCGATCAAACCGGCACCAGTCCGGCACTCCGCCCGTACCCGCACGGACCGGACGCCGGACCGGCGACGGCACGAACGAGGGAGCCACGGCATGACGCAGGCGGACTTCACCGACCGCATCACGGACGCCGGGGGCACGGGCGCCGCCCCCGGCGGCCGTACCGGCGGCTTCCTCGGCCTGCGGGACTGGGGCCGGGACGGCCGCGGCAGCAGCACCTGGCGGCGCGGACTGGTGGTCGCCCTGCTGGCCGTGCTCACCGCCGTGCTGCTGGCCTTCCACGCCGAGGTGCCCAACGGCGTCGGCAACCTCGGCAGCCTGCTGGAGACCTTCCTGCCCTGGCTGGGCCTGGCCGTCCCGGTGCTGCTGGTGCCCGCGCTGCTGCGCCGCTCCGCCACCGCGCTGCTCGCCCTGCTGCTGCCCGCCGTGCTGTGGGCCAACCTGTTCGGCGGGCAGCTGACCGACAAGAGCGGCGGCAAGGGCGACTGGACGGTGGTCAGCCACAACGTCGCCGCCGACAACACCGACGTGCCGGGCACCGTCCGCGGCCTGGTGGCCGCGGACGCCCAGATCGTCGCCCTGCAGGAGCTGGCCGGCAAGCAGCTGCGGGCGTACGAGACCGGCCTCGCCGACGCCTACCCGTACCACGCGGTGGAGGGGACGGTCGGGCTCTGGTCGAAGTACCCGATCAGCGGGGTCTCCCCGGTGGATCTGAAGATGGGCTGGACCAGGGCGTTCCGGGCCCAGGTGGCCACCCCGCAGGGTCCGGTCGCCGTGTACGTCGCGCACCTGCCGTCGGTCCGGCTCAAGGCCGAGAGCGGTTTCACCGTCGACCAGCGGGACGTCAGCGCCCAGGCGCTCGGGGAGGCGATCCAGGGCGAGCAGCAGAAGAAGGTCCTGCTGCTCGGCGACCTGAACGGCACCATGAACGACCGCAGCCTGGCGCCGGTCACCTCGCAGATGCGCTCGGCCCAGGGCGCCGCCGGGGACGGCTTCGGCTTCAGCTGGCCGTCCGCCTTCCCGATGGCGCGGATCGACCAGATCATGAGCAAGGGCGGGCTCAAGCCGGTGGACTCCCGCACCCTGCCCCGGGACGGCAGCGACCACCTCGCGGTGGCCGCCGCCTACCGGTACTCCTCGTAAGGCCTGTCCGGCAGTTCCCGTCGGCCGCTCATCGTCGGACATGGCCCAGCTCAGCCGCGCCGCCAGCGGTTGGTGATCGGCAGTCGGCGGTCCCGGCCGAAGTTCTTCACCGAGATCTTCGGGCCCGGCGGGTACTGGCGCCGCTTGTACTCGGCGGTGTCGACCAGCCGGACCACCCGGTCCACCACGGCCGGGTCGAAGCCGGCCGCGACGATCGCGTCCCGGCCCTCGTCGCCCTCGATGTAGCGGTCCAGCACGCTGTCCAGCAGGTCGTAGTCGGGCAGCGAGTCGGTGTCCTTCTGGTCCGGCCGCAGCTCGGCGGACGGCGGCTTGCTGATCGTGTTCTCCGGGATCGGCGGCACCTCCCCGCGCCGCTCGGCCTCCTCGTTGCGCCAGCGGGCCAGCCGGAAGATCAGCGACTTGTAGACGTCCTTGATCGGCCCGAACGCGCCCACCGAGTCGCCGTACAGGGTCGAGTAGCCGACCGCCAGCTCGCTCTTGTTGCCGGGCGCGAGCACGATGTGCCCCTCCTGGTTGGAGATCGCCATCAGCAGGGTGCCGCGCAGCCGGGACTGCAGGTTCTCCTCGGCCAGGCCGGTCAGCTCGGTGGCACTCAGGTAGGCGTCGAACATCGGGGCGATGGAGACGGTCCGGAAGTGCAGCCCGGTGCGGCGGGCCAGCTCGGCCGCGTCGTCCCGGGAGTGCTGGGAGGAGTAGCGGCTGGGCATCGAGACGCAGTACACGTTCGAGGGCCCGATCGCGTCCACCGCGATCGAGGCCACCAGCGCCGAGTCGATGCCGCCGGAGAGGCCGATCAGCACCGATGTGAAGCCGTTCTTGGTCACGTAGGCCCGGGTGCCGGCGACCAGCGCCGCCCAGATCTCGGCCTCGTCGGACAGTCGCGGCGCGACCCCGGCGTCGAGCCGCCCGGCGGGGGCCTCGGCCTGCTCGCCGTCCAGCCCGGTGCGGACCAGGTGCAGCCCGTCGCTCAGCAGCAGGCCGTCGGTGTGGTCGCTGCTGGCCGCCGGCAGGTCGAGGTCCAGCACCAGCAGGTGCTCCTCGAACTGCGGGGAGCGGGCGAGGACTTCGCCGTCCGCGCCGACCACGATCGAGTCGCCGTCGAAGACCAGCTCGTCCTGGCCGCCGACCATGTTGACGTACGCCAGGGTGCAGCCCGCCTCGGCCGCGCGGCGCTGGACCAGCTCCAGCCGCTGGTCGTCCTTGTTCCGCTCGTACGGCGAGCCGTTGACCACCAGCAGCAGTCCGGCCTCGGCCTCGCGGGCGGCGGTGACCCGGCCGCCGTCCTGCCAGATGTCCTCGCAGATGGCCAGCGCGACGTCCACCCCGTGCACCCGCAGCACCGGCAGCTGGTCGCCCGGGACGAACCAGCGGTACTCGTCGAAGACGCCGTAGTTGGGCAGGTGGTGCTTGGCGAAGCGGGTGACCACCTCGCCCCGGTGCAGTACGGCGGCGCAGTTCTGCGGCGACCCGGCCGGGCGGCCGAAGCGCGGCGAGGCGTGGTCGGAGCGCCCGAGGTAGCCGACCACCACCGGCACCTCGCCCAGCCCGTCGTCGGCCAGCCGCCCGGCCAGCTCGACCAGCGCACCGCGGGAGGCCTCGACGAACGAGCTGCGCAGGGCGAGGTCCTCGACCGGGTACCCGGTCAGGGCCATCTCGGGGAACGCGACCAGCTGGGCACCGGCCTCGACGGCCTGCCTGGTCCAGCGCACCACCTCATCGCTGTTGCGGGCGATGTCACCGACCCAGGGGTCGATCTGGCACAGGGCGAGACGGAGATTGGGCATGCCCCGAGTGTAATCGTCTAACTGACGCAATGTCCCGCGAGGGGGTCCGGAACCGGGGTCGGCACTGCCGGGCGGCGCGATGATCGGCCATGATGGGGGCAGTCGCCGCGCGAGGTCTTTCGGGGGCCGCCCGGGCGTAACACGAGCGTAAAGAGCAGAGGTGAGACTGTCCCCATGGGCAAGCAGCAGCAGTTCGTGCTTCGGACGCTCGAAGAGCGTGACATCCGGTTCGTCCGGCTGTGGTTCACCGATGTACTTGGGTTCCTGAAGTCGGTCGCGGTGGCGCCGGCCGAACTGGAGCAGGCCTTCGAGGAGGGCATCGGCTTCGACGGCTCGGCGATCGAGGGCTTCGCCCGGGTCTACGAGTCCGACATGATCGCCAAGCCGGACCCGACCACCTTCCAGATCCTGCCGTGGCGTTCGGAGACCCCGGGGACCGCCCGGATGTTCTGCGACATCCTGATGCCGGACGGCTCGCCCTCCTACGCCGATCCCCGGTTCGTGCTCAAGCGCACCCTGGAGAAGGCCTCGGACCTGGGCTTCACCTTCTACACCCACCCCGAGATCGAGTTCTTCCTGCTGAAGAACCTGCCGGGCGACGGCACCCCGCCGATCCCGGCCGACCAGTCCGGCTACTTCGACCACACCCCGCGCGGGGTGGGCCACGACTTCCGCCGCCAGGCGATCACCATGCTGGAGTCGATGGGCATCTCGGTCGAGTTCTCGCACCACGAGGGCGCCCCCGGCCAGCAGGAGATCGACCTGCGCTACGCTGACGCGCTGTCCACCGCCGACAACATCATGACCTTCCGGCTGGTCATGAAGGAGGTCGCGCTGGAGCAGGGCGTGCACGCGAGCTTCATGCCCAAGCCGTTCTCCGAGCACCCGGGCAGCGGCATGCACACCCACGTCTCGCTGTTCGAGGGCGACCGCAACGCCTTCCACGAGTCCGGTGCCGAGTACCAGCTCTCCAAGGTCGGCAGATCCTTCATCGCCGGCCTGCTGCGGCACGCCGCCGAGACCGCCGCCGTCACCAACCAGTGGGTGAACTCCTACAAGCGGATCTGGGGCGGCTCCCAGCGCACCGCCGGCGCCGGCGGCGAGGCCCCCTCGTACATCTGCTGGGGCCACAACAACCGCTCGGCGCTGATCCGGGTGCCGATGTACAAGCCGGGCAAGCAGGGCTCCACCCGGATCGAGGTCCGCTCCCTGGACACCGGTTGCAACCCGTACCTCGCCTACGCCGTCACCCTCGCGGCCGGCCTCAAGGGCATCGAGGAGGGCTACGAGCTCCCGCCCGGCGCCGACGACGACGTGTGGGCGCTGTCCGACTCCGAGCGCCGCGCCCTCGGCATCCAGCCGATGCCGCAGAACCTCGGCGAGGCGATCGACCTGATGCAGCGCAGCGAGCTGGTCGCGGAGACGCTGGGCGAGCACGTCTTCGACTTCTTCCTGCGCAACAAGCGCCAGGAGTGGGAGGAGTACCGCTCCGAGGTCACCCCGTTCGAGCTGCGCAAGAACCTCCAGGTGCTCTGAGCCCGGCTCAAACCCCTTCGGGCCCGTTGTCGTTCGTTCGGACGACGGCGGGCCCGCGGTGCGGCGAGGGCGGGTTCGAACGGCCGAGCCGGTCCACCTGCCGGTCATGCCCGGCACCGCGCCGCGCGGGCGCGTAACCTGCTGGGGGACGGACGGAGGGGCCGATGGCGGCGGAGGAGCAGCGGGCCGGGAGCCGGGTCAGCCGGCCCGAGATCAGGCTGGTCCGGCGCGGGTTCACCGACCCAGCGCAGGCGGTGCGGCTACTGGCGGGCCCCGCACTGGTGGGCCTGGCCGACGACCCGGTGGTGCTGGACGCGCTCGGCGCCACCGCCGACCCCGACCTCGCGCTGCTGGGCCTGGCCCGGCTGCTGGAGGCCGCCGACGAACCCGAGCGGCACACCCTGCGCGACACCCTCACCACCTCCAAGCCGTTGCGCGACCGGCTGTTCGGCGTGCTCGGCGTCTCCACCGCGCTCGGCGACCACCTGGCCCGGCACCCGCACGACTGGCACGCGCTGGTCACCTTCGAGCTGCGCGACATGCACCCCGGCCCGGAGGACTTCCGCCGCGCCCTCGCCGAAGGCGTCCGGGACGACACCCTCAGCCCGGCGAACGCGCTGCGGGTCGCCTACCGCCGTTGCCTGCTGGCCATCGCCGCCCGCGACCTCACCGGTACCACCGACCTCGCCCAGACCGCCGCCGAACTCGCCGACCTGGCCGGCGCCACCCTGCAGACCGCCCTGGACCTCGCCGCCGAGCAGGACCCGGAGGCCGCCGCGGCCTGCCGACTCGCGGTGATCGGCATGGGCAAGTGCGGCGGCCGCGAACTCAACTACGTCTCGGACGTGGACGTCATCTTCGTCGCCGAGCCGCGCGAGGGCGTGGACGAGCACGAGGCGGTCAAGGCCGCCACCCGGCTGGCCGCCGCACTCACCCGGCTCTGCTCGGACACCACCGGCGAGGGCACCATCTGGCCGGTGGACGCCAACCTGCGCCCGGAGGGCCGCAACGGCCCGCTGGTGCGCACCCTGGCCAGCCACCTCGCCTACTACCAGCGCTGGGCCAAGACCTGGGAGTTCCAGGCGCTGCTCAAGGCCCGCCCGGTCGCCGGGGACGCCGAACTCGGCACCGCGTACGTCGAGGCGCTCGCCCCGATGGTCTGGCAGGCGGCCGCCCGGGAGAACTTCGTCACCGACGTGCAGCAGATGCGCCGCCGGGTGATCGACTCCATCCCGGCCACCGAACTGGACCGCCAGCTCAAACTCGGCCCGGGCGGGCTGCGCGACGTCGAGTTCTCCGTCCAGCTGCTCCAGCTGGTGCACGGCCGCACCGATCCGGCGCTGCGCAGCGGCAACACCCTGGAGGCGCTGGCCGCGCTCTCCCGCGGCGGGTACGTCGGCCGGGCGGACGCCGCCTCGCTGGACGCCGCGTACCGCTTCCTGCGCTCGCTGGAGCACCGCATCCAGCTGCACCGGCTGCGCCGCACCCACCTGATGCCCACCGCCGAGGAGGACCAGCGCCGCCTCGCCCGCTCGCTCGCGGCGCTGATCAACGACGACACCCGCTCCGACCCGGTGGCCGCGCTGCAGCGCGAGTGGAAGCGGCACGCGGTGGAGGTCCGGCGGCTGAACGAGAAGCTGTTCTACCGTCCGCTGCTCGACGCCGTCGCCGAGCTGCCGCCCGGCGCCGCCGGGCTGACCCCGGACGCGGCCCGGGCCCGGCTGGAGGCGCTCGGCTACGCCGATCCGGCCGCCGCGCTGCGGCACATCAGCGCGCTCGCCTCCGGCGTGAGCCGCAAGGCGGCGATCCAGCGCACCCTGCTGCCGGTGCTGCTCGGCTGGTTCGCCGACTCGGCCGACCCGGACGCCGGGCTGCTCAACTTCCGCCAGGTCTCCGACGCGCTCGGCCGCACCCCCTGGTACCTGCGGCTGCTGCGGGACGAGAGCGCCGCCGCCGAGCAGCTGGCCCGGGTGCTGTCGGCCGGCCGGCTCGCCCCCGACCTGCTGCTGCGCGCCCCCGAGGCGGTGGCCATGCTGGGCGACCCGCAGGGCCTGGTGCCGCGCGGCCGGGCGGCGCTGCAGTCGGAGATACTGGCCGCCGTCGGCCGGGCCGGGTCCACCGCCGCCGCCGTGGCCGCCGCCCGGTCGGTGCGCCGCCGGGAGCTGTTCCGTACGGCCGCGGCGGACGTGCTCGGCCGGCTCGGGGAGGACCCGGGCGAGGCGCTGGACACCGCGGGGGAGGCGCTGACCGCGCTCAACGGCGCCACCCTCCAGGGCGCGCTGCGCGCCTGTGTGGCCGGCTGGGAGGCCGAGCACGGGGACCTGCCGACCCGGATCGCGGTGATCGCGATGGGCCGCTTCGGCGGTCACGAGCTGGGCTACGGCTCGGACGCCGACGTGCTCTTCGTCCACGAGCCGCTGCTCGGCTCGCTGGAGCAGGAGGCGGCCCGGGCCGCCCAGGCGGTCTGCAACGAGCTGCGGACCCTGCTGGCCGCGCCGTCCACCGAGCCGCCGCTGCTGGTCGACGCCGACCTGCGGCCGGAGGGGCGCAGCGGCCCGCTGGTGCGCACCCTGGCCTCGTACGCCGCCTACTACCGGCGCTGGTCGCACGCCTGGGAGAGCCAGGCGCTGCTGCGGGCCGAGCCGGTGGCCGGGGACGAGGAGCTGGGGGCGCGGTTCCGGCAGCTGATCGACCCGCTGCGCTTCCCGGGCACCGGGGTGCCGGAGCGGGACCTGGTGGAGATCCGCCGGATCAAGGCGCGGATCGAGGCCGAGCGGCTGCCGCGCGGGGCCGATCCGACCACCCACACCAAGATCGGCCGGGGCGGGCTGGCGGACGTGGAGTGGACGGTGCAGCTGCTCCAGCTCCAGCACGGGCACGAGCTGCCGGCCCTGCGCACCACCAGGACCAGGGCCGCGCTGGCGGCCGCCACGGAGGCCGGACTGGTCGAGCCGACGGACGCGGAGGTGCTGGACGCGGCCTGGGTGCTGGCCTCCCGGGTGCGGGCGGCGGTGATGCTGGTGCGCGGGCGGCCGGGGGACAGCTTCCCGGGCGAGGCCCGGGAGCTGGCCGGGGTGGCCCGCTACCTGGGGTACGGCGCCGGGCACAGCGGGGAGCTGGTGGACGACTACCGGCGCACCACCCGGCGGGCCCGGGCGGTGGTGGACCGGCTGTTCTACGGGTCCGGCTGAGCCTTCACGGGCATGTGAAAGGGGCCCCTGCGCGAGGGGCCCCTGTTCGGTACGGCTACCGCCGCGCGGTGCTGACCGCCGGCTCGCTCCACTGCTCCGGGACGGTGATCGGCTCCTCCGCCGCCTTCTCCCGGGTGGGTACCCGGGGCAGCTTGTAGACCCACTCGTGGTACAGCCAGCGGGCCGCGAGGAAGCCCAGCATGAGGCAGATCTCGCCGCCGACGGCGTCCATCCAGAAGTGGTTGGCGGTCGAGATGATGACCAGCAGGGTGGCGGCCGGGTACATCAGACCGAGCGCCCTGACCCACTTCCGGCGGGCCAGGAAGAAGATCGCCAGGCCGCACCACATCGACCAGCCGATGTGCATCGAGGGCATCGCGGCGTACAGGTTGGAGACGTGTGCGGCGGGCCCGGAGGCGAACGAGCCCCAGGTGTGGTGGGTCTGCACGGTGTCGATGAAGCCGCCGTCGGTCATCAGCCGCGGTGGGGCCAGCGGGAAGCCGTAGAAGCCGACCAGGGCGATCAGGGTGGTGACGAACAGCACCGTGCGGGCGGCCGCGTACCGGCCGGGGTGGCTGCGGTAGAGCCAGACCAGGACGCCGATCGTCATGATGAAGTGCAGCGTCGCGTAGTAGTAGTTCATCCCGGTGATGAGCCACCCGACGCTGTCCATGGCGTGGTTGATCGAACGCTCGACCGCGATGCCGAGGTTCTGCTCCAGGTCCCAGATCCAGCGCGCGTGCTTCTGGGCTGTCGCTTCCTGTTCCGGGACGGCGTTGCGCACGATCGAGTACAGCCAGTAGCTGATCCCGATCAGGGCCAGCTCGATCAAGATCCGCGGCCGGGCCGGTGAGCGGCGCTGGTCGCGGATGCGGCCGCGCAGAGCGGCGGTGCGGGACTGGGCGGCACGGGTGGCTCCGTCGGGCAGCCGGGCCGGGGCGGCCGCCGCTGCTTCGGAACCGCCACCGTGGGCCGCGTCGGCGCGCCCGGCGTCGCCTCGCTGGATCTCGGTCGGTTCCCCCATGGTCGGCAAGTCTGCCAGACCGCTCGTAGCCGTCTGCTCATCCTCTGGAAGTGGATTCTTCACCGGCTGTCCCCCTTGAGGGCTAGGGGGCGGATCCCACCGGGGTAGGGGGTGCGATCGGGTCTGGTGGTTACCGGTGGAGCGGACATACGTCCCATTGTCAGGCCGGTGGCCGAAAGGGCGTAACCGGGGTGGTCCGGAGCGCCCGTGGCCTGGATTTTCCCGGCACGAAACGCTTTCTGCATCTTGCTGAAACATATTGCAGGCCGCTAGCTTCCTGGGAAATCGATCGCCCTTCCCCCAAGGGAGCCCCTCAGTGGCCGATACGCCGCTCCGCCCCCGACGGAGCACAGCCCGACGGAGCACCGGCCGCCGCAGACCCGGCCGCACGGCCGTGCTGCTGGCCGCCGCACTGACCGCCGCCACCCTCGGCGGCGCCCCCGCGGCCCTCGCCGCCGCCCCGCCGCCCCCGCCCTCGGACGCCGCTCTGGCGGCCACCGCCGGGCGGCACGACCTCACCCGCGAGCAGTTCTACTTCGTCCTGCCCGACCGCTTCGCCAACGGCGACGCCGCCAACGACACCGGTGGCATCACCGGAGGCCGGCTGGACAACGGCTTCGACCCCGGCGACAAGGGCTTCTACCACGGCGGCGACCTTGCCGGTCTGATCCAGAAGCTCGACTACATCCAGAACCTCGGCACCACCGCGATCTGGATGGCCCCGATCTTCAAGAACAAGCCGGTGCAGGGCAGCGGAGCCGACGCCTCGGCCGGCTACCACGGCTACTGGATCACCGACTTCACCCAGGTCGACCCGCACTTCGGCACCAACGAGCAGCTGAAGGAGCTGATAGCCAAGGCGCACGCGCGCGGCATCAAGGTCTTCTTCGACGTCATCACCAACCACACCGCCGACGTCATCGACGACGCCGAGCAGCAGCACGGCTACCGCTCGGTCGGCGCGTACCCGACCCTCGACGCCGACGGCAACCCGGTCGACGAGACCGCGATCGCCGACGCCCGAGCCCCCTGGCCGAAGATCACCAAGGACTCCTTCCCCTACACCCCGGTCTTCCGCACCCCGGCCGACGCCAAGGCCAAGAACCCGTCCTGGCTCAACGACCCGGCGCTGTACCACAACCGCGGCGACTCGACCTTCGTCGGCGAGTCCGCCACCGAGGGCGACTTCAACGGCCTGGACGACCTGGACACCCAGAACCCCCGGGTGGTGAAGGGCTTCGAGCAGGTCTACCAGCAGTGGGTCAAGGACACCGGTGTGGACGGCTTCCGGATCGACACCGTCAAGCACGTCGACATGGCCTTCTGGCAGCAGTGGGCGCCCGCGCTCAAGGACTTCGCCACCAAGCAGGGCAACAAGAAGTTCTTCATGTTCGGCGAGGTCTACTCCGGCGACCCGGCGGTCACCTCGCCGTACGTCACCAAGGGCAAGCTGCAGGCCACGCTCGACTTCCCGTTCCAGGGCGCGGCCCGCTCCTACGTCTCGCAGGGCGGCCCGGCCAGGAACCTCGCCGACGTCTACGCCCAGGACTACCGCTACACCAGCGCCGACACCGACGCGTACGAGCTGCCGACCTTCCTCGGCAACCACGACATGGGCCGCTTCGGCTCCTTCCTGCTCGCCGACAACCCGGGCGCCGACGACGCCACCCTGCTGAAGAAGGACCGGCTCGGCAGCGAGCTGCAGTTCCTCACCCGCGGCCAGCCCGTCGTCTACTACGGCGACGAGCAGGGCTTCACCGGCGCGGGCGGCGACAAGGACGCCCGGCAGGACATGTTCGCCTCCAGGACCCCCTCCTACAACAGCGACCGGGTGCTCGGCGGCGCCTCCGGCCCGGCCGACCGGTACGGGCAGGGCGGCGAGCTCTACCAGGGCATCGCGGGCCTGGCCAAGCTGCGCCGGGACAACCCGGCGCTGGCCGACGGCGCGCAGATCGAGCGCTACGCGTCCGACGGCGCGGGCGTGTACGCCTTCTCCCGGATCGACGCCGGCCAGCAGGTCGAGTACCTGGTGGCGGTCAACAACGCCACCGAGGCGAAGACCGTCACGCTGGACACCTTCTCGGCGGGGATGGGCTTCGACCCGATCTACCCCTCGGCCGGAGCACGGGTCACCAGCGGCGCGGACCGCAAGGTGACCGTGACCGTCCCGGCACTGTCCTCCGTGGTGCTCAAGGCGGGCGCCAAGCTGGCCGCCGTGAACGCCGCGCCGCAGCTCTCGGTGCAGCCGCCGGCGGACGGCTCGACCGGCCCGGTCACGGTCGGCGCCACGGCGGACGGCGGCGGTTTCAACCGGGTGAGCTTCGCCGCGCAGATCGGCAACGGGCCCTGGCAGACCCTGGGTACGGCCGACACCGGGAAGTCCGGCTCCGACGGCCGGAGGCTCTTCGCCGTCACCCAGGACCTGAGCGCGGTCGCGCCCGGCACGGTCGTGCGGTACAAGGCCGTCGTGCAGGACTCCAGCGGACATCTGCGCTCCGCCACCGCGAGCTTCACCACCGGCACCCCCGCGCCCAAGCCGGTGCCCACCGCCGGCGCCCGCCCGTACGCCGTCGTCCACTACAACCGGCCGGACGGCGACTACGACGGCTGGAACCTCTACGCCTGGGGCGACCTCGCCGACGGCGAGGGCACCCAGTGGCCGGCCGGGCACCCCTTCATCGGGCGGGACGCGTACGGCGCCTTCGCCTACGTGCGGCTGAAGCCCGGGGCCTCGGACGTCGGCTTCATCGTCGAGAAGAACGGCGTCAAGGACGTGGACGCCGACCGGCACATCGACGTCGGCGCCACCGGCGAGGTGTGGCTGAAGCAGGGCGACGCGACCGTCCGCACGGCCGACCCCGGCCCGGCGGACACACCGCCGGCGAACACCGCCGTGATCCACTACAACCGGGCCGACGGGAACTACGACGGCTGGGGCCTGCACGACTGGACCGGCGCCGCCAACCCCACCGACTGGGGCAAGCCGCTGATGCCGGCCCGCCGGGACGCCTTCGGCGCCGTCTTCGAGGTGCCGCTCGCCCCCGGGGCGACCAGCCTCAGCTACATCCTGCACAACGGCAACGACAAGGACCTGCCCGCCGACCAGTCGCTGGACTTCGCCGTCAACGGCAAGGAGGTGTGGATCCTCGGCGGCCGTGAGGGCTACCTGCTGCCGCAGAACCCCGCCGCCTCCTCGCAGCTGGACCTCTCCGGCGCCAAGGCCCAGTGGATCGACGCGAAGACCGTCGTCGTCCCGGCGAACTACGGCGCCACCGACCAGGCCCTGGCCGGCGGCACCAGCGCCCAGCTCGTCTACGACCCCGAGGGCGGCATCCGCGCCGACAAGGGCGTGCTGACCAAGCCGGGCAAGTGGATCCGCCTCAACCCCGTGGCCGGCGGGCTGACCGACGCCCAGAAGGCCGAGTACCCGCACCTGGCGGGCTACCGGGCCTTCACCGTGGACGCCCGGGACACCGCCCGCGTCCCGGCCGCGCTGCGCGGCCAGCTGCTGTTCACCGAACACCTGCCGAGCGGCGCGGTGCTGGCCGGGACGGGCGTCCAGACCCCGGGCGTGCTGGACGACCTGTACGCGCGCCGCACCGGCAAGGTGGACTTCGGTCCGGCGTACTACGACGGCAAGGTCGCGCTCTCGCTGTGGGCGCCCACCGCCCAGGAGGTGTCCGTCCAGGTCTTCGACAGCGCCACCGGGGGCACCCCGAGGACGCTGCCGCTGAAGCTGGACGACGAGACCGGGGTGTGGGAGGTCGTCCGCGACAAGCAGGAGTTGGACGGCAAGTACTACCTGTACCAGGTGAAGGTCTGGGCGCCGTCGGTGCAGCAGCTGGTGGTCAACACCGTCACCGACCCGTACTCGGTGGCGCTGTCCACCGACTCCAAGCGCAGCCTGGTCGCCGACCTGGACGCCAAGGAGCTCAAGCCGCAGGGCTGGGACGACCAGCCCCGCCCGCAGGCCGTCCCGCCCGCGCAACAGCAGATCCAGGAACTGCACGTCCGGGACTTCTCGGTGGAGGACACCACCGTCCCGGAGGCCGAGCGCGGCACCTACCTGGCGTTCACCGAGTCGAACTCGGCCGGGATGCAGCACCTCCGGGACCTCGCCAAGGCCGGGGTGACCACGGTGCACCTGCTGCCGACCTTCGACATCGCCACCATCCACGAGAACCGGGCCGACCAGAAGCTGCCGGCCTGCGACCTCAAGTCCCTGCCGCCGGACAGCCCGAAGCAGCAGGAGTGCGTGGCGGCCGTCGCCGCCGACGACGCGTACAACTGGGGCTACGACCCGCTGCACTACAACGTGCCGGAGGGCTCGTACGCGACCGACCCGAACGGGACGGCGCGCACCGTGCAGTTCCGGCAGATGGTGCAGGCGATGCACGCGGCCGGGCTGCGGGTGGTGCTGGACGTGGTCTACAACCACACCGCCGCCAGCGGCCAGGCCGAGCACTCGGTGCTGGACAAGGTCGTCCCCGGCTACTACCAGCGGCTGGACGCCGACGGCAAGGTGACGGCGGACAGTTGCTGCGCCGACACCGCGCCCGAGCACGCCATGATGAACCGCCTGGTGGTCGACTCGGTGACCCTGTGGGCCCGCGAGTACCAGGTCGACGGCTTCCGCTTCGACCTGATGGGCCTCGACCCGAAGTCCACCATGCTGGACGTGCAGGCCGCGCTGCGGAAGATGACGCCCGAGTCGGACGGCGTGGACGGGAAGAACATCTTCCTCTACGGCGAGGGCTGGAACTTCGGCACCGTCGCCAACAACGCCCGGTTCGAGCAGGCCACCCAGCAGAACATGGCCGGCACCGGCATCGCCACCTTCGACGACCGGATCCGCGACGCCGCCCGCGGCGGCAACTTCATGCTCGGCTCGGCGCCGCAGCAGGGCTTCGCCTCGGGCCTGTACACCGACCCCAACGGCTCGCCCGCGAACGGCAGCCCGGAGGAGCAGAAGGCCCGACTGCTGCACCAGATGGACCAGTTGAAGGTCGGGCTGACCGGCAACCTGGCCGGCTACTCCTTCACCGACAGCTCGGGCAAGGCCGTCACCGGCGCCCAGGTCGACTACAACGGCGCCCCGACCGGGTACGCGGCCAAGCCGGGCGAGGCGGTGGAGTACGTGGACGCCCACGACAACACCGACCTGTTCGACGCGCTCGCGTACAAGCTGCCGACCGGCACCGCGCCCGCCGACCGGGCCCGGATGCAGGCGCTCGGGCTGTCGCTGACCGCGCTCACCCAGGGCGCGGGCTTCGCCCAGGCCGGCAGCGACCTGCTGCGCTCCAAGTCGCTGGACTCCAACGCGTACGACTCCGGCGACTGGTTCAACGCCATCCACTGGAGCCCTGCGGACGGCAACGGCTGGGGCCGCGGCCTGCCGATGGCCAAGGACAACCAGGAGATGTGGCCGACCGCCCGATCCCTGCTGGCCAACCCCAAGTTGACCGTGGGTGCGGCCGACATCCGGGCGACCACCGCGCAGTTCCAGGACTTCCTGCGGATCAAGCAGTCCTCGCCGCTGTTCTCGCTCCCCACCCTGGCCGACGTCCAGCAGCGGCTGTCGTACCCGCTCTCCGGCACGTCCGGCGAGACCCCCGGGGTGATCACCCTGCACCTGGACGGCACCGGGCTGCCGGGCGCGGAGAAGGGCGTCACGGTGGTCTTCAACGCCACGCCCACCACCCAGAGCCAGGTCGTCGCCAAGCTGAAGGGGACCGGCCAGGCGCTGCACCCCGTCCAGGCCGCCGGGGTGGACCAGGTGGTGAAGCAGTCCGGCTTCGACACCGCGACCGGGACCTTCACCGTGCCGGGTCGTACCGTGGCAGTATTCGTCCAGAACTGACCCACTGATTCCGACTGTCCGGTAACTCCCGGGCCCCGCACCGCCGTTACGGCCGGTGCGGGGCCCGGTTCCGTTTCGGCCGGGGAATGGCCGGAATCCGGCGGTGGCACGGCCGGAACTGTGACGTGCCGCACCCGCGCGACGCTGCCGCCTACCGCGCGGTAGGCGGCGGAGGGCTGAGTGCTGGTCAGTCACCTCCGGCTGTGATCGAACTTTGCCAGGACCATGAAAACCGTGTTCAAGACTTGGTTATGCCGTAACACAACTGACGACCCGTTGTGCATACGGTTTCGGTAATGAATCGGCCAATCAGTGGCATGCATCTGTCATTGGCGGCGCGTTTGCTGCCACGATTCCTCCGGCTGCAGACGAGGGGGCCCCACCCCCCGGTGCAGTCGCTCCAGTTGAGGTGCAGCGCCTCCCAACCCTGCAACGAGCCCCTGCAACGCCCGTGAGCACCGCAACCGCACCCCCGTCGCACCCGCCGGGGGCCCCCACTGCGCCGCAACCCCGCGGCCCAGGTTCTCTCCACCGTGCGCGAACCGGCGCCGGTCGGAAAAGGAGTCCGCATGTCCCGTTACGCTCACACCCGGAAGGCGGCGGTCGTCCTGGCCGCCACCACCGCGCTGCTGGTCACCGGCATACCCGTGATCGCCCAGGCCGCCCCGGACGCGCCGGCCGCCGTCGCCGCCCAGCAGACCACCCGGGCCGCGCTGATCGCCTCGGCGAACCAGCAGACCGCCTCCCTCGCCCAGGCCCTCGGCCTGGACGGCAAGGAGAAGCTGGTCACCAAGGACGTCGTCCAGGACACCAACGGCGGTCGCCACCTGCGCTACGAGCGCACCTACGCCGGACTCCCCGTCCTCGGCGGCGACCTGATCGTCCACCAGGACGCGGCCGGCGCCACCAAGAGCGTGACCAAGGCCAGCGAGGCCAACCTCGCGGGCGTCGACACCACCCCGGCCCTGGCCGCCCCGAAGGCCCAGGAGGCCGCGCTCGCCGCCGAGCAGGGCTCGGTCGACTCCGCCCCGCGCCTGGTCGTCTGGGCCGCCGACGGCACCCCGAAGCTCGCCTGGGAGACGGTCATCGCGGGCAAGGAGTCCGACGGCACCCCGAGCAAGCTGCACGTCGTCACCGACGCCAAGACCGGTGACGTGCTCAGCAAGGCCGACGGCATCAAGCGCGGCAGCGGCAACGGCGTGTTCGTCGGCCAGGTGCCGCTGACCACCACCCAGAGCGGCTCGACCTACTCGATGAAGGACGCCACCCGCGGCGGCCAGTACACCACCGACATGAGCAACGGCACCTCCGGCAACGGCACGCTGTTCAGCAAGTCGAGCGACACCTGGGGCAACGGCCTGGCCAGCAACCGCGAGTCGGCCGCCGTCGACGCCCAGTACGGTGCCGCCGCCACCTGGGACTTCTACAAGAACACCTTCGGCCGCAACGGCATCAAGAACGACGGCGTCGGCGCCATGAGCCGGGTCCACTACGACACCGGCTACGTCAACGCCTTCTGGGACGACGGCTGCTTCTGCATGACCTACGGCGACGGCTCGGGCGACACCCACCCGCTCACCGAACTCGACGTCTCCGGCCACGAGATGACCCACGGCGTCACCTCCGCCACCGCCAACCTGAACTACTCGGGCGAGTCCGGCGGTCTCAACGAGGCGACCTCCGACATCATGGGCACGATGGTCGAGTTCTACGCCAACCTGCCCAAGGACGTGCCGGACTACCTGATCGGCGAGTTGATCGACATCAACGGCAACGGCACGCCGCTGCGCTACATGGACAAGCCCTCCAAGGACGGCTCCTCGGCCGACTCCTGGTACTCGGGCGTCGGCAACCTGGACGTGCACTACTCGTCCGGTGTCGCCAACCACTTCTTCTACCTGCTGGCCGAGGGCAGCGGCGCCAAGGTGATCAACGGCGTCAGCTACAACAGCCCGACGGTCAACAACATCACCGTCACCGGCATCGGCCGGGACAAGGCGGCGCAGGTCTGGTACAAGGCGCTGACCGCCTACATGACCTCCACCACCGACTACGCCGCGGCCCGCACCGCGACCCTGAACGCGGCCACCGACCTGTACGGCGCGAACAGTGCCGAGTACAACCAGGTCGCGACCGCCTGGGCCGCCGTCAACGTCGGCTCGCTGCCCAACCCGGGCGGGGTCACCGTCACCAGCCCGGGCAACCAGTCCACCGCGGTGGGCGGCTCGGTCAACCTGCAGATCAAGGCCTCGGGTGGCACCGCGCCGCTGTCGTACAGCGCGAGCGGCCTGCCGGCCGGCCTGGCCATCAACGCCGGCACCGGTGTGATCACCGGCTCGCCGACCGCCGCGGGCAGCTCCAACGTGACGGTCACGGTGAAGGACTCGGCCGGCAAGTCCGGGACCACCAGCTTCACCTGGACGGTCACCGGCGGTGGTGGCGGCGGCTGCACGCCGGCGCAGCTGCTGGGCAACCCGGGCTTCGAGACCGGTTCGGCGGCGCCGTGGACCGCTTCGAGCGGCGTGGTCGACAACAGCGCCTCGCAGGCGGCGCACGGCGGTTCGTGGAAGGCCTGGATGGACGGCTACGGCAGCACCCACACCGACACGGTCTCCCAGACGGTGACGATCCCGGCGGGCTGCAAGGCGACGCTGAGCTTCTGGCTGCACATCGACACCGCCGAGACCGGCTCCACGGCGTACGACAAGCTGACCGTGCAGGTGAACGGCACCACGCTGAAGACCTACTCCAACGTGGACGCCGCGGCCGGCTACCAGCAGCGCACCTTCGACCTCTCGTCCTACGCGGGCCAGACGGTCACCCTGAAGTTCACCGGCACCGAGGACTCCTCGCTGCAGACGAGCTTCGTGGTCGACGACACCTCGATCCAGACCAGCTGACGTCCGGTCGGTAGGCGAAGGCCCGGCAGCCATGGCTGCCGGGCCTTCGCCGCGTCCCGGATACTGATGCGGAAACGTTTCTGTCGGTTGCCTTGACGCTGTCTTTCCATGCCTCTAAGTTCTCTGCAAGTTTCCGGCAAGTTACAGAATTTTCTTGCAGGACCATCCAGAGGTTCATCCCGGCTGCCCCACCCCAGCCACCCCCATGGAGACAACGTGGTCACCACCCCCACCCGCCGGCCCGCCCGCGCGGCCGGTGCGCTCGCCGCCTCGGCGGCGCTCGCGCTCTCGCTCACCGGGAGTCTCGGCACCCCCGCCGCCCACGCCACCCCGCCCGCGAACAACGGCAAGGACGTCACCGCCACCCTCTTCGAGTGGCGCTTCGACTCGGTCGCCCAGGCCTGCACCTCCACCCTCGGCCCGAAGGGCTACGGCTTCGTCGAGGTCTCGCCGCCCCAGGAGCACATCCAGGGTCCGCAGTGGTGGACCTCGTACCAGCCGGTCAGCTACCAGATCGCCGGGCGGCTCGGCGACCGCACCTCCTTCAAGAACATGGTCGACACCTGCCACGCGGCCGGGGTCAAGGTGATCGCGGACGCCGTCGTCAACCACATGACGGCCGGCTCCGGGACGGGCACCGGCGGCACGGTGTACACCAAGTACAACTACCCCGGCACGTACCAGGACCAGGACTTCCACACCTGCCGCCAGCCGATCACCAACTACCAGGACCGCACCAACGTGCAGGACTGCGAACTGGTCAACCTGGCCGACCTGGACACCGGCAGCGCCTACGTCCAGACCACCATCGCGCACTACCTGGACGACCTGGGCTCGCTCGGCGTCGACGGCTACCGGATCGACGCCGCCAAGCACATCGCGGCCAGTGAGCTCGCCGCGATCAAGGCCAGGATGGCCAACCCCAACGCCTACTGGGTGCAGGAGGTCATCTACGGCGCCGGCGAGCCGATCCAGCCCTCCGAGTACACCGGCAACGGCGACGTCGACGAGTTCCGGGTCGGCACCGACCTCAAGCGCGTCTTCACCAGCGACAAGCTCGCCAACCTCAGCGGCTGGGGCGCCTCCTGGGGCTACCTGCCGAGCAACCAGGCGCGCAGCTTCATCGACAACTGGGACACCGAGCGCAACGGCTCCACCCTCAACTACACCTACGGCAACACCTACACGCTGGCCAACGTCTTCCTGCTGGCCTCGACCTACGGCTCGCCCAACATCTACTCGGGCTACAGCTTCACCACCAACGACGACGGCCCGCCCAACGGCGGCACCGTGAACGCCTGCTACCAGGACGGCTGGAACTGCACCCACGCCTGGCGGCAGATCGCCAACATGGTCGGCTTCCGCAACGCGGTCGCGGGCACCGGGGTGACCGACTGGTGGTCCAACGGCAACAACGCGATCGCCTTCGGCCGCGGCAACCGGGGCTACGTCGCGATCAACCACGAGAGCGGCGCGATCACCCAGACCTTCCAGACCGGGCTGCCGGCCGGGACGTACTGCGACGTCCAGCACGGCGACCCGCAGCCGGGCGGCGGCTGCACCGGCCCGACGTACCAGGTGGGCGCCAACGGGCAGTTCACCGCGACGGTCGGCGCGGGCGACGCGGTCGCGCTGTACGTCCAGCCCGGGACGAACGTCTCCGGCGCCTCCTTCAACGTCAACGCGACCACTTCGTACGGCCAGAACATCTATGTGGTCGGCGACATCCCCGCGCTCGGCGGCTGGGACCCGGCCAAGGCGCTGCCGCTCTCCTCGGCCGGCTACCCGGTCTGGTCGCTCGCGCTGTCGCTGCCGGGCGGCACGTCCTTCCAGTACAAGTACGTCCGCAAGGACGCGAGCGGGGCGGTGACCTGGGAGTCCGGGGCCAACCGCACGGCGACCGCGCCCCCCTCGGGGAACGTCACGCTGAACGACAGCTGGCAGTCGTAGCCCC
This sequence comes from Kitasatospora sp. NPDC058190, assembly GCF_042883685.1. Lineage (NCBI taxonomy): Bacteria > Bacillati > Actinomycetota > Actinomycetes > Kitasatosporales > Streptomycetaceae > Kitasatospora > Kitasatospora sp. NPDC058190. Next base: position 37,462 of record NZ_JBHVVI010000045.1, on the reverse strand, counting down.
GGGACGCCTCGCGATCCCTCGCGACCCCATGGGACCCCCCGTCAGCCCGGGCTGACGGGGGGTCCCTCGTGTGGGTGCCGCTTCGATTCGAACCCCCCGTGGACGGGGGAGCGCTGACACCATCGCGTATCCGCACGACGAGCAGGGCCCCGGCGGGGTGTCCCGGCCGGGTGCCTCAGCCCCGCCCGATGTACGGCATCGCCGTCGCCATCACGGTGGCGAACTGCACATTGGCCTCCAGCGGCAGCCCGGCCATGTGCCGTACGGTGCGCGCCACATCGGCCACGTCCATGGTCGGCTCGGGCGCGATCCGGCCGTCCGCCTGCCGCACCCCGGCGCTCATCGCGGCCGTCATGTCGGTCGCCGCGTTGCCGATGTCGATCTGGCCGCAGGCGATCCGGTACGGACGGCCGTCCAGCGAGAGCGACTTGGTCAGGCCGGTGATCGCGTGCTTGGTCGCGGTGTAGGCGATCGAGTGCGGGCGCGGGACGTGCGCGGAGATCGAGCCGTTGTTGATGATCCGGCCGCCCCGCGGGTCCTGGGCCCGCATCTGCCGGAACGCGGCCCGGGCGCAGAGGAAGGCGCCGGTCAGGTTGAGGTCGACCACCGCCCGCCAGTCCTCGACCGCCAACTCCTCCACCGGGACGGCCGGGCCGAAGGTGCCGGCGTTGTTGAACAACAGGTCCACCCGGCCGTGGCGTTCGACGGCCGTCGCGAACAGCGCGTCCACCGCCGCCGGGTCGGTGACGTCGGTCGGCACCACCTCGGCCGGGGCGGCGCAGAGCGCGGCCGTCCCTTGCAGCGGCTCGGCGCGGCGGCCGGCCAGCACCACCCGCCAGCCGGCCGCGGCCAGCTCGACCGCCACGGCCCGGCCGACCCCGCTCCCGGCCCCGGTGACGACGGCGACTCCGGCAGCAGGGGCCGTTGCGGCGGTGGCGACGGTGATCTGCTCGGACATGGTGCTCTCCTCGGTGGACGGGTACCGGTGCGGTCGCTCTCCGGGCGTGCTGAGGAGATCGTTCCGGATGTGCGGGCCGCCGTCACTGGTCAAAGCACCCAAAAACCGGACGGCCCGACCGGTGGGCGGCTGTGGCCCCCGTCGTCCGGCCCCCGCCGTCCGGCGGGAGGGGTGAAGGCCTTTACCTGATCGCGAACAAACATTGGATTTCCGGTGGCCACCTCGCAACCGGCCCACCCTGGCCCACGTCATAAGATCGCAGGAAGGTGCGCTTCCGTAAGGGACGTCGCGCCCACCACTCCGGGGACCGCACCAGCACCGCGCCCCCGGGCCTGTCCGGCCCCACCGGGGGGCCGCCGCCCGGTCAGACGGACCGGGCGTGACATCGGTCGGAGAGTTCTCACCGTGCTTAGGCAGTCGTCCCGTTCCCGTGCCGTCCTGACCGGCGCCGCCGTCCTCACCCTGGCCGCCTCGCTCGCGGCCTGCGGGAGTTCCGGCGGCGGGAAGGGGAACGCCTCGGCGGACGGCACCCCGGCAGCGACCGGCGGCGCGGGCAGCCCGACCGCCGGCGCCGCCGTCTCGGCCGTGCCCTCCGCCGTGCAGCCCACCGCGGCCAACGGGGCGGTGCAGATGCCGACCGGCCCGGCCCCCGCCATGAACAAGGTCCGGGACACCGCGGCCGGCCCGATCATGATGACCAAGGTGACCGGCGCCAAGTCCGGTGTCACCGGCCAGGTCTGGGTCTGGCTGCCGCCCGAGTACAACGACCCCAAGTTCGCCAAGACCGGCTTCCCGGTGCTCACCCTCTACGCGGGCGGCCAGAGCAACGGATACAACACCTGGACCGACAACCAGTTGCCGATCCAGGAGGAGGACGAGCGGCTGGTCAAGGAGGGCAAGGCCCACCCGTTCATCATGATCATGCCGGTGCAGAACTTCAACAGCGACGAGAAGAACGCGCTGGACTGCTCCGACATCCCGGGCCAGCCCAAGATGGGCACCTGGATGGCCGAGGACATCCCGGACTGGGTCCGCGCCAGCTTCCGCACCCTGAAGGGCCGCGACAGCTGGGGCGTGATGGGCGCCTCCACCGGCGGCTTCTGCAGCGCCAAGATGGCCCTGCAGCACCCGGACGTCTACAAGGCCGCGGTGCCGATCGACGGCTACTTCATCCCGGACTCCGGGCTGTGGAAGGGCCACGACGCCGAGAAGGCGGCCAACAGCCCCAACCAGCTGATCACCCAGGGCAAGGCCGACGTGAAGATGTACGTCACCGCGGGCGGCGCCAACGGCTACGAGAAGGACGTCGTCAAGAGCTGGGTGGCCAAGGCCGTCCCGCCGGTGTCCATCGAGTACTACGAGCAGCCCGGTGGCAAGCACCTCACCTCGGACTTCAAGAAGATGATCCCGGACACCCTGCAGTGGCTCACCAAGAACCTGGCGGGCCCCGCCTCGGACTGATCCGGGGGGTGGTTCGGCGGGAGGGCTTCGGCCCGTGCGCAGGCCCGTGACCTGCGCGTCAATCGGACATTGATTCGCTTCTGATCGACTGCGAGCACCTTGGCTGGGGCGGCCTTCACGGGCCGCCCCAGCCGTCCTGCCACGTCGTGAAGAGAGCCTCATGCCGATCCACCTGCTGCCCCAGCCCGCTCGCTCCGTGCCCGCGCAGGCGGAGTCCGCTGCCGACTCCCGGGGGACGGACACGTACGGGCGGACCGCGGACGAGGAACCGCTCGTCGCCCGGTTCGCCGGGCTGCGGCTGGTGCACGCCGCACTGCGCCGGGACCTCGCCCGACTGCCCAACGCGCTGCGGCTGCTCCAGCCCGAGGAGGAGCACAAGGGCGAGGCGCTGCTGCGGCACTGGACCTTCATGACCGCGATGCTGACCTGCCACCACGAGCAGCAGGACACCCGGATCTGGCCGATCGTGCGGCGCTTCGCGCCCGAGCTGCGGCTGCTGCTCAACTGGCTGGAGGCCGACCACCACAACCTCGACCACTCCTTCACCCGGGTCACCACGCTGGTCCGGATCGCCAGCCGGGACACCGGCAGCGCCTGGCCGGTGGCGTACGCGATGGAGGACCTGGCGGCCCGGCTGGAGACCCATCTGCGCATCGAGGAGCGGCAGTTGCTGCCCCGGATGGAGCGGGTGGTCACCGACAACTCCCGGCTCGGCGGCCTGGGCGAGCTGCTCGACCTGCTGCGCTCGGCGGACGGCCCGGGCACCGCGGACGCGCTGGCCTGGCTGCTGGACGGGGTGGAGCCGGCGACGGTCGAGCGACTGCTGGCCGAGTGCGACGACGACGTGGCCCGCAACTGGCCGCACTGGCAGGCGACCTACCAGCGCTGCACGGCGCCGCTGTGGGGGCCGTCGGGTGACCTGGGCGGGGGAGCCGTCGGCGGCGGGCCGGTCGGCGGCAACCTGAGCATCTTCGGCGAGGGCCCCGGCGGCCCGGGGAGCGTCGTCGACTGACCCGCGGCTGTTTTCGCGGGCCGTTGATCTACGCGCGTGGCACTGGCCTCGGGCATATGACGACATCCGGTCGGTGTGCCCAACTCCTCTGCCCCATGGGGGATCGTGCTCCCGGCGCCCACTCCGGCAGGCGGTTGAGCCACTCCAGCGGAGCGACGATCCGCTCCGCCTCCCTCGCATCCATCATTGACGATCCACCGGAGTCGTCCCCGCCGGTGCGCCACCGCCCGCCGGTGACCGGGTCAGTGCGCGGCGAGCCGGAACTCCAGGTTGCCGAACCGCACCTGGTCGCCCGGCCGGACCGGCACCCCACCCGCTATCCGCCGCCCGTTCACGTGCGTGCCGTTGGTCGAACCGAGGTCGTAGAGCACCCAGCCGCCGTTCTCGTGCCGCAGCTGCGCGTGGTGCCGGGAGACCGAGGCGTCGTGCAGCCGCAGCCCCGAGCCGGGGATCCGTCCGATCGTCAACTGACCGGCCCCGGAGTGCGGGAGGCTCAGCCCGGGCAGTCGCTCGGTGCGCCAGGCCCGGTTCAGCCGGTCGCCGAAGCCGGACACCCGGCCGACCACCCGCAGTACGAAGCGCTCCACCGGCCCGCCGGTGGGCAGCCCGGTCACCGCCGCGTCCAACTCCGCGCGGCTGGTGGCCTGGAGGACGATCTCCATCCGGCCGAGGAAGGTGTCGTGCGACAGCCGGCCGCTGCCCGCGCCCTCGCGCAGCACCCCGAGCGCCGCTTCCCGTTCGGCGTCGGAGGGCCGGGCTTGGCCGGTGGGGAGCTCAGGCTGCGTCATGGCCCGATTGTCGGATCGACCGGCTCGGACTGTCCAGATCGCGCCGTGCTCCGGCGCTCGGTTCGTACGTCACTGCACTCCAGACGCCCGGACCGGGGACGCGGTTCCAGTTCCCCGGACGGGCCGTCAGGCCTTGCGGGCGGCCGCGAGGATCTTCTCCGTGGTGTGCAGGAACCGGGAGGTGACCGACCCCCGGTAGCCCTTGCCGAACATGTCCTTGGTGACCCACTTGCCGTCCTGGAGGTGGACCACGACGTACGCGGCCCCGGGATCGGCACCGAGCACCTCGACGTCGCCCTTCGCCGAGCGGTGCGGCAGGGCGATTTCGGCCGGCAGCGGCTCGGAGAGGAAGGCGACCACCAGCCGCACGTCCGGCGTCACCTCGACGCCCCGGAACGGCTCGGCGGCGAGCAGCCCGGCCACCTCGTCGACCGTCCGCAGCATGACCGGCACCGGGTAGCCGAGCGCCCGCTCCAGGTGCTCCTCGATCCGCCGGGTCAGCGCGGCGCGGTCGGTGTCCCGGTCCGGTTCGTCGGTGCTGAAGAAGACGTTGCCGCTCTGGATGTACGAGCGGACGTTCTCCAGCCCCAGTTCGGCGAAGAGCGCCCGCAACCGCTCCATCCGCACCGTCCGGCCGCCGACGTTGATGGCCCGCAGGAACGCGATGTACGTGGTCGTGGTGGTCGTAGTGGTCACCCCGCCAGTGTGGCACCGGCCGCCGACAACGCCCGGTGCGGACCGCCTGCCGCGCCCGGTCGCTCGTACCCGGCGGTTGTCGGTGTCGGCTGCCAGACTGGCGCCATGGCTACCTGGCAGGATTTCGAGCACGAGGCCCCCGAACTCGCGGCCCTGGTACGGGCCCGGTTCGAGGCGAACAAGCACCACGTCCTGGCGACGCTGCGCAGGGACGGTTCACCCCGGGTGAGCGGGACGGAGGTCGACTTCATCGGCGCCGACGCCTGGGTCGGATCGATGCACCAGGCGGTCAAGGCGCGCGACCTCCAGCGGGACGCCCGCTTCGCGTTGCACGCCCACCCGGGCGACGAGACCATGGCCGGCGGGGACTCCAAGCTCTCCGGCCGCGCGGTGGAGGTCACCGACGAGGACGAGATCGCCGCCTTCTCGGCCGAGCTGCCCGAGCCGCCGCCCACCCCGTTCCACCTCTTCCGGCTGGACCTCCAGCAGGTGGTGCACACCGCCCTGGAGGGCGAGGAGCTGCTGGTCCACAACTGGCACCCGGGCCGGCCGGTGGAGACGACCCGGCTCCACTGACCGGCCCCGACCGTTCCCGGCAGCAGCGACCGGCCGCCGGGAACGGTCGCCGGGAACGGCCAACCGCTCTACGGCAGGACGGACTTGAGGGCCTCGGGGGTCCGGGCCACGACGGCGTGGCCGTCGTCCGCGGTGATGATCGGCCGCTGGATCAGCACCGGGTGCTCGGCCATGGCGGCGATCCAGCGCGCCCGCTCGCCCGTCTCCCGGGGCCACTCCTTCATCCCCAGGTCCTTCGCGACCTGCTCGTCGGTGCGGGTGATGTCCCAGGGCTCCAGGCCCAGGCGCTCCAGCACCTGCTCCAGCTCGGCCGCCGTCGGCGGCTCCTCCAGGTAGCGCCGCACGGTGTACTCCACCCCGGCGCCGTCCAGCTCGCTGAGCGCCGTCCGGCACTTGCTGCAGCGCGGGTTGATCCAGATCTCCATGCCGGCCAGCCTATCGAGGGCCCTTCCCCGGGCCCGGGTCCGAACCGCCCGGGCGGGAACTGCGGCGTACCCGCCGGTGCTTCACGAGTCAGGAACCATCGTCTTCGGAGGGGAGCGCCGGGTGGCCGGCGCGACGATCATCGACCCGCTACGACCGCCCGGAGAGGTTCGACCCGACCCGCACCGACAGCCGGCCGCTCAGGTTCGGCGGCGGCCAGCACTTCTGCCTGGGCTACCAGCTGGCCCGGCTGGAGGCCGAGGTCGCGATCCCGGCGTTGCTCGACCGCTTCCCCCGGCTCGCCCTGGGCGGGGTCCCGACCCGGCGCGACCGCCTGGCGCTGCGCGGCTTCGAGTCGCTGCCGGTGACCGTTCGCTGACCCCGGCTCCCGGCGGCCCTGCGCTTCCGGGGTCGCCGTCGGCCCGTCCGGCCCCGTCGGCCCCGTCGGCCCCGGAATCCGGGACGTTCGGCCGTTCGTGACCGGGCCCGTTCGTGGGGGACCATGGAGGGACGAACCGGCTATTCCGGGCCTTTTCTCCCGGACCGGCCAGGCCGGCCAGCCAGGAGGTCCCCGTCGTGTCAGCACCCCGCCCGCCGCAGCTCGCGGTCGCGCAGTCCCGGGTGCCGCGCTGGGTGCCCTGGCTGCCCGTCCTGCTGCTGGTCATCGACCTGATCGCCGAGTTCGTCGTCCCGGACGCCGTCGCCGCCGGCTTCCTGCTGACCGCCCTGCCGGTGGTGGCCGCGTTCAGCTACGGCCCGGTGCTGACCGCCGGCGCCACCGGCGGCTCGCTGGCGCTGCAACTGCTGCTGGCCCTGCGCGCGGGCCACATCAACGAGCAGCACCACGTCTGGGTCTACATCGCCACCCTGCTCTCCGGGGCGATGGGAACCGTCCTGTCCTGGCAGCGCACCCGGCAGAACCGCAACCTGCTCCAAGCCCGTACGGTCGCCGAGACCCTCCAGCGCACCGTGCTGCGGCCGGTCCCCGAGCGGGTCGGCGGCCTGCGGGTGGCCGGGCTCTACCGCCCGGCCCAGGCCGAGGTGCTGGTCGGCGGCGACCTGTACGAGGTGTGCGACACCCGCTTCGGGGTCCGGGTGCTGCTCGGCGACGTGCGCGGCAAGGGCCTCGGCGCGGTCCGTACGGTGGCCGACGTGCTCGGCGCCTTCCGGGCGGCCGCCCACGACACCCCGGGCCTGGTCGAGCTCGCCGACCAGCTGGACCGCGCGGTGCTGCGCGACGCGGCCGAGCGCGGCGACGACGAGCTCTTCGTCACCGCCGTCCTGCTCCAGTACCGGCCGGGCACCGACTGCGTGGAGATCGTCAACCGCGGCCACACCACCCCGCTGCTGCTCGCCGCCGGCACCATCGCCCCGGTGGCCTGCGCCGACGAGCTCCCGCTCGGCCTCGGCCACCTCGGGCCCGACGACGAGCCCGTCAAACCGACCACCGTCGCCCTGCCCCCGGGCCACACCGTCCTGGTCTACACCGACGGCGTCAGCGAGGCCCGCGACAGCGCCGGCGCCTTCTACCCGCTGGCCCCGCGCCTCGCCGCCCTGGGCGGCGCCGCCCCCGACCGGGTGGTCTCCTTCCTGGCCCAGGACGTCCACCGGTTCGCCGGCCTGCTCGCCGACGACCTCGCCGTCCTCGCCCTCACCCCGGAGTAGCCCCCGGCCACTCCCACAGGTTCGCGAACAGCACCGCCTGCTCGCGCGCGTCGTCCAGTGCGTGGTGCGTGTGCGGCAGGTCCGGGAGCAGCTCCGGCGGCATCGACCGCTTCCCGATCCCGGCGAACGGCACCCCCGCCCGCGCCGCGTACAACGTCTTCAGGTCCAGGCACCCGGAGTGCCCGAACGGGCTGGCACCGGTGAACCGCATCAGGTACCAGTACAGGAACTGCCAGTCGTACACCGCCGGGTAGGCCACCATCACCGGCCGGTACCGCCGCCCCTGCGGCCCGGTCCGTACCCGCTCCACCCACCGCCCGAACTCCCGCAGCGCCGCCCCGGGCTCCGCCCCACCCGCCTCCAGCGCGGCCCGATCCAAGCCCGACACCGCCAGCGCCTGCGGGTCGTACTCCGCGCTGATCGGCCGCAACTCCCGGTAGAACGCCGCCGCCGCCCCCGGCTGCGCCCGCCGGAACCCCTCCCCGTCGTGCCACCCGGCCACCACCGCCCCGAAGCTCACCATCGAGTACGGCCCCGGGATCGGCCCGTCCGCCTCCACGTCCACCGACACGTACACCGTCGGCGTCACCCCGCCGCTCCTGCTTCCCATGCCCCCATCCAACCCACCCCGGCAACCGGATTTCCGGTGGCATGCCCCGCACCCGCGAGCGCGGACCGGCCCCCGTCGGCGAAAACGCCCGCGGGGGCGCGGACGTGGCGTCCGCGCCCCCGCAGGGTGGGTGGTTCCTACAGGTCGTAGTACAGCTCGAACTCGTGCGGGTGGGGCCGGAGGGCGATCGGGGCGATCTCGTTGGTGCGCTTGAAGTCGATCCAGGTCTCGATCAGGTCCGGGGTGAAGACGTTGCCGGCGAGGAGGTACTCGTGGTCGGCCTCCAGGGCCTCCAGGACGGCCGGGAGGGAGGAGGGCACCTGCGGGACGTTGGCGTGCTCCTCGGGGGCGAGCTCGTAGAGGTCCTTGTCGACCGGCTCCAGCGGCTCGATCTTGTTGCGGATGCCGTCGAGGCCGGCCATCAGCATGGCGGAGAAGGCCAGGTAGGGGTTGGAGGACGGGTCCGGAGCGCGGAACTCGATGCGCTTGGCCTTGGCGTTGGAACCGGTGATCGGGATGCGGATCGCGGCCGAGCGGTTGCGCTGCGAGTAGACCAGGTTGACCGGCGCCTCGAAGCCCGGCACCAGGCGGTGGTAGGAGTTCACCGAGGGGTTGGTGAAGGCCAGCAGCGAGGGGGCGTGCCGGAGCAGGCCGCCGATGTAGTAGCGGGCGGTGTCGGACAGGCCGGCGTAGCCCTGCTCGTCGTAGAAGAGCGGCGAGCCCTCGCTCCACAGCGACTGGTGGACGTGCATGCCCGAGCCGTTGTCGCCGAAGATCGGCTTCGGCATGAAGGTGGCCGTCTTGCCGTTGCGCCAGGCGACGTTCTTGATGATGTACTTGAACAGCATCAGGTCGTCGGCGGCGTGCAGCAGGGTGTTGAACTTGTAGTTGATCTCCGCCTGGCCGGCCGTGCCGACCTCGTGGTGCTGGCGCTCGACCTCGAGGCCGGCCTTGGCCAGCTCCAGCGACATCTCGGCGCGCAGGTCGGCGAAGTGGTCCACCGGCGGGACGGGGAAGTAGCCGCCCTTGTACTTGACCTTGTAGCCGCGCACGTCGCCCTCGGCGGCGCCGGTGTTCCAGGCGCCCGCCTCCGAGTCGATGTGGTAGAAGGACGCGTTGGCGCTGGTCTCGAACCGCACCGAGTCGAAGACGTAGAACTCCGCCTCGGGCCCGAAGAAGGCGGTGTCGGCGATGCCGGAGGACGCGAGGTAGGCCTCGGCCTTCTTGGCGACGTTGCGGGGGTCACGGCTGTAGGCCTCGCCGGTGACCGGGTCCTGGATGAAGAAGTTGATGTTGAGGTGCTTCTCGGCCCGGAACGGGTCGAGGCGGGCGGTGGCGAGGTCCGGCACGAGGGCCATGTCGGACTCGTGAATGGCCTGGAAGCCGCGGATCGACGAGCCGTCGAACATCAGGGTCTCGGACGGGTCGAAGGTCGCCGCAGGTACGGAGAAGTGCTGCAGTACGCCCGGCAGGTCGCAGAAGCGGACGTCGACGAACTTCACGTCGTTGTCCTGGATGAACTGCTTCACTTCGGCGGCGTTGTTGAACATCCATCCTCCTCGGCTGGCGAATGGGGCTCACCCTAGGAATGGGTCGTTTCCAGTCGGTGACCCGCTCGTTTCCTAGATGTTAACCGGGACCGCCGAACGGGTGGCAAAGGCGTACGGTACGGGGCAAATCGCCCCGCCGACCTGGAGGCCCTCGGGTAGGTGGTCTAGACCGCCTGGTAACCTCGGTGATCGGGATTCACCCGGTCGGGGCGGGGCCCGGTGCCGCGCCCCGCCCGGAGGGGAGCCGGTGCGGGTGCCCGGGGTCAGCCCGGTTAGTGTGGATTCGTGGACACCAGAGAAGCGTTGGGATCGTGGATCGACGGCCCGAAGGCGGCCGCCGAGAAGATGGGCGCCGACTTCGGCTACCGCGGCGAGCGCCTCGGACTGCCGAAGGAGGGCCCCGGCTCGATCGCCGGCCCCGGCCGACGGATCGGCTCCCTGTTCGTGGACGGCTGGCTGGTCGCCCTGGTCTCCTACGGCCTGATCGCCAAGGGCGACCAGGCCGAGGCCAACCTGTGGACCCTCCCGCTCTACTTCCTGGTCGCCGCCGTCCTGCTCGCCACCACCGGCACGACCGTCGGCAAGCGGCTGTTCGGCCTCCGGGTGGTCCGCCTGGACGGCCGCCGCGCGACCATCCCGCAGGTCCTGCTGCGCACCGTCCTGCTCTGCCTGGTGGTGCCGGCGCTGGTCTGGGACCGCGACACCCGCGGCCTGCACGACAAGGCGGTCGGCACGGTCGAGGTCCGGATCTGACGACGTCCACACGGACGGACGACGTCCACGTGGGCGATCGCGCACGACGGCCGCGACCGCACAACGGCTGAACGCCGAACGGCCCCGCTGAGGAAACTCAGCGGGGCCGTTCTCGTGTCGTCAGGGGAGGGGAGCGGTCAGCGGGCCTGGCCGCCCTTGGGCATCCGGGCGCCCTTGGGCATCGGGCCCTTGGGGATCGGCGCCTTGGAGAGCAGGTCGCCCAGCGCACGCAGGCGGTCGTTGGTCTCGGTGACCTGGGAGGCGGTGATGGCGCGGGGCAGGCGCATCAGGTGGATCTGCAGCTTCTTGAGCGGGATCTCGCCCTCGCCGTTGCCCACCACGATGTCGTGCACCGGCACGTCGCCGACCACGCGGGCCATCTTCTTCTTCTCGGAGGCCAGCAGCTGGCGCACCCGGTTCGGGTTGCCCTCGCCGATCAGCGCGATGCCGGCCCGGCCCACGGCGCGGTAGACCGCGTCCTGGTTACGGGTGACCGCGACCGGGGTGGAGCTGGAGCTCCAGCCGCGCCGGATGTTGTTCAGCACCGCCGCGACGGCGCCCGGCTGCCCCTCCATCTGACCGAACGCGGCGCGCTCGGCCCGGCGCCCGAAGACGATCGCCATGGCCAGGACGGCCACGATGAAGCCCAGGATGCCCAGGTAGACGGGGTGGTCGATCGCGAAGCCGATGGCGAGGAACACGCCGAAGGTCAGCAGGCCGACGCCGGCGATGATCAGGCCGATCTTGGTGTCGACCTTCTTGGTCATGGTGTACGCCAGGCGGATCTGCTTCAGTCGCCCGGGGTTTTCGGATGTTTCCCTCGCCATAACGCTCATGGTACGTGGCGCGGGTACGGGATATCCAAGCCCGGGTACCCGTTCGTCCGAACCGTGACCCGTGTGCCCGCGCACCGTCGCGCACAGCGACGTCGGGGCCTCAGGGGCGTACGGAGCGTGCCCTCGCCGTGCCCGCCGCCGCCCCGCCCGCCAGGGCGTCGTGCCGGCGGTCCGCCGCGTACCGGCGGTTCTCGCACACCGCCGCCCAGGCGTTGAGCCGCGCGTGCCGCTGGCCGGGCGCCAGCAGGACGCTCTCGGCGAACCGCAGCGCCACCCCCACCGACCGGATCCGCATCCGCATGCCGAACAGCTCCTCTCGTGGCTGAGAAGAATCGAACGCTCACTAGGCGTCCATTATCCCCACCCCGTGTTACCAGTCCGTGACCAGGCAGTCAAAGCGTGGTGAAGCTCGAAAGGGCGGAGCCGCAGCTCCGCCCTTCGAATGGCCCAGTGGCCGAAACCCGCCCCGGAACGTCAGACCGCGGCCTGCGCGCGCCGCTCCAGCGCCTGCCGGTACAGCCGGCCGGCCCGGTACGACGAACGCACCAGCGGCCCCGACATGACACCCGCGAAGCCCAGCTCCTCGGCCTCCTCCTGGAGCTCGACGAACTCCTGCGGCTTCACCCAGCGCTCCACCGGGTGGTGGCGCAGCGAGGGGCGCAGGTACTGGGTGATGGTGATCAGCTCGCAGCCGGCCCCGACCAGGTCCGCCAGCGCCTGGCTGACCTCCTCGCGGGTCTCGCCCATGCCCAGGATCAGGTTGGACTTGGTCACCAGCCCGGCCGCGCGGGCCTGGGTGATGACGTCGAGCGAGCGCTCGTACCGGAACGCCGGGCGGATCCGCTTGAAGATGCGCGGAACCGTCTCGACGTTGTGCGCGAGCACCTCGGGGCGGGAGGAGAAGACCTCGGCCAGCTGCTCGGGCACCGCGTTGAAGTCGGGGATGAGCAGCTCGACGCCGGTACGGCCGCCCGCGCGCTCGGCGGTCATCGCGTGCACCTGGCGCACGGTCTCGGCGTACAGCCAGGCGCCGCCGTCCTCCAGGTCGTCGCGGGCGACGCCGGTGATGGTGGCGTAGTTGAGGTCCATGGTGACGATGGACTCGGCGACCCGGCGCGGCTCGTCGCGGTCGAACTCGGCGGGCTTGCCGGTGTCGATCTGGCAGAAGTCGCAGCGGCGGGTGCACTGGTCACCGCCGATGAGGAAGGTCGCCTCGCGGTCCTCCCAGCACTCGAAGATGTTGGGACAGCCGGCCTCCTGGCAGACCGTGTGCAGCCCCTCCTTCTTCACCAGCGACTGGAGGGCGTTGTACTCCGGGCCCATCTTCGCGCGGGTCTTGATCCACTCGGGCTTCCGCTCGATGGGGGTCTCGCTGTTGCGGACCTCCAGGCGGAGCAGCTTCCTGCCGTCGGGCGCGACAGCGGACACGTGCGACTCCTAGAACTAGACGGGGTACCCCCAGGGTACGCCTGTGGTTGTACGGCCTGTGCCGGGCCTGCCGCCCTGCAATCGCAGGGCAACGCGGCTACCGGCCAGTAGATTCCCAGTGGTTGGCGGTTTCAGCTGCATGGGCACCGGGCTTCAGCGGCTGAACGGCGGCGGGCTTCAGCGGCTGAGCGCCGGCTCCGGCAGCTCGGCGAAGACGTCCTTCAGGTGCCGCTCGACGGTCGGCAGCGCCTCGCTGACACCGAAATCGCGCCCCAGCTCGCCGGCCAGCGAGGCCACGCCCGCGTCCCGGATGCCGCAGGGCACGATCTTGTCGAAGTACGTCATGTCGGGGTCGCAGTTGAGCGCGAAGCCGTGCATGGTCACCCCGCGGGCGACCCGGACGCCGATCGCGGCGAGCTTGCGGTCGCCGCCGCGCTGCCCGGCGTTGGACGGGGCGTACTCGGGCCCGGCCAGGCGCGGGTCGATGCCCAGCGGCAGGCCCATCCGCAGGGTCAGCTTGCCGATGTCCACCACCTCGGCCGGGTCCACCACGGCGTCCGGGATGTTCTGGCCCAGCACCCAGACCCCGCTGCGGCCCTCGACCCGGGTGGTCTCGACGCCGAAGTCGGCGGCGGCGCGGATCAGCGCCTCCTCCAGCCGGCGGACGTACGCGATCACGTCGATCGGGTCGGGCAGCTTGATGATCGGGTAGCCGACCAGCTGGCCGGGGCCGTGCCAGGTGATCTCCCCGCCGCGGTTGACCTCCACCACGGGGGTGCCGTCCAGCGGCAGGTCGGCGGGGTTGGTGCGCTTGCCCATGGTGTAGACGGGCGGGTGCTCCAGCAGCAGCACGGTGTCGGGGATCTCGTCCGCGACCCGCAGTGCGTGCAGGCGCTGCTGCTCCTCCCACGCCTCCTCGTAGGGGACGACGTGCTCGCCTATGCCCATCCGCACGAACCGCACGTTATCGCTCACCGCACCGCGCTCCTTGCCAGGCGTTCGGGGCCGGCCTTGCGTTACGGGACCAGCCTCGCGTTCGAGACCAACCTCGCCACTGTACGCCCACGCCCGTACCAGTCGTTCAGCCGCCCGAGAGCAGCTGCAGCCGCAGCGCCAACTGCAGCTCCAGCGAGCGCTCCGGCCGGCTCCAGTCCCGCCCGAGCAGCGCCTCGACCCGGTCCAGCCGCTGAACCACGGTGTTCACGTGGACGTGCAGCTCGTCCTTGGCCCGGGTGAGGCTGCCGCCGCAGTCGAAGTAGGCGCGCAGGGTGCGGACCAGCTCGGTGCCGCGCCGGGCGTCGTACGCGAGCAGCGGGCCGAGCGTCGCGCCGACGAAGCCGTCCACGTCGTGGCCGTCGCCGAGCAGCACCCCGAGGAAGCCCAGCGCGCCGGCCGAGGCGCCCTCCCCGGCGCGGCCGAGCACCCGCAGGGCGCGCACGCAGCGCAGGCCCTCGGCGTACGCGGCGGCCAGCGCCCGGGGGCCGGCGGCGGGGCGGCCGGTGCCGACGGTGACCGGGAAGCCGGCCAGCCGGGCCAGCCGTTCGGCGGCCTGCCGGGCGGTCCCCTCGGGATCGCCGGTCGTGCCCGCTTCGAGCGGTACCAGCAGCACCACCGCCTCGCCGTGCTCGGCGCCGACGCCCCGGGAGCCGAACAGGTACCGCCGGGCGGCGCCCGCGAGCCGTCCCCGCTCGTCGCCGTCGCCGTCCGCCGGTTCGGCGACCAGTACCAGGTGCGGCCGGGCGAGGTCGACCCCGAGCCGGCGGCCGCGCGCGGTGAGCCCGGCCGGGTCGCGCTCGGGGGCGGTGAGCAGATCGGTGAGCAGCTCGCCGCGGACCCGGTTCTCGGTCTCCGCCACCGAGCGGCGCAGCAGCAGGAGCAACGCGGTCACCACGCTGGCCCGCTCGAACAGCCGCCGGTCGGCGTCGTCGAGGTCCGGCCGTCCGCGCAGCACCATGGTGCCGAGCGCGTCGTGTCCGGCCAGCACCGCGCACACCCACAGCCCGCCGTGCCGTACCGACCGGCCCTCGGCCCGGGACGCGGCCGCTGCCCCGGCCAGCTCGGCGGCGGGCGTCGGCCGCCCGGCCAGCGGCTCGCCCTCGGCGTCCAGGACCGCTATCTCCCCGTCCAGCAGGAGTGCGACGGCGGCGGCGACGTCCGGCACCTCGGCGCCGCGCAGGACCAGGTCGGTGAGCCGGTCGTGCGCCTGCTCGGCGCGCTGGACGGCGGCGGAGTGCGCCCGGACCAGCTCGTTGGCGGCGTTCAGCTCGGCGAGCGCGGCCCGGGTGTCGGCCAGGGACTTGGCGGTGTCCAGGGCGATCGCGGCGTGCGCGGCCAGCGTGCAGAGCAGCGCGACCTCGTCGGGGGAGAAGGCGCGCGGCGAGCGGTCGGCGGCGAACAGGACGCCGATGACCTGCCCGCCGAGCAGCAGCGGCACCCCGATGATCGCCACCAGGCCCTCGTCCAGCACGGCCGCGTCGATCGTGCCGGTGTGGTGGAAGCGTTCGTCGGTGCGGTAGTCGGGGGTGGCGTACGGGCGGGCGGTCTGGGCGACCAGCCCGCCCAGGCCGTCGCCGAGGCTGAGCCGCAGGGTCTGGAAGAGCACGGAGACCGAGCCGTCGGTGACCCGCATGTAGGTGTCGCCGGCGGCCTCGTCCGGCAGGGTCAGGTACGCGGTGTCGGTGCCGAGCAGCATCCGGGCCCGGCGGACGATCGCCTGCAGCACGGTGTCCAGCTCCCGGGAGGCGGCCAGGTCCCCGGCGGTGTCGAACAGCGCGGTCAACTCGGCCTCTCGCCGCCGGTGTTGACGCAGCGTGCGGTGCACCCGCAGGGCCTGCCAGGTGGCGTCGTCGATCTCGGCGAGGACGCCGGCCGGCGCCCCGCGGCGGCGGGCGTCGGCCAGCACCTCGGCGAAGTCCTCGGTGGCGGCGCCGGAGGCGAGCAGGTCGAGCAGCCGCCGCAGCGCGGGTGCGGCGCCCTCGTCGGGGTGGTTCATGGTGCGGGCCGCCAATCGGCGTCGGTTCCGACGGTTGCGAGGAATCGCGATGCTATCGGCTCAACCCTCAGGCCACGGCGGGCTTTCCGACCGCGGCACCGTCCGCCGGCTGCTCCGCGGCCTCGGTCAGGTCCTGCCCCCTGGTCTCCCGCGCGCACAGCACCGCCAGCACGGTGATCGCCGCCGCGACGGCCACGTACGCCGCGATGGGGGTGGCGCTGCCGTAGTCCTTGAGCAGCGCGGTGGCGATCAGCGGGGCGGGCGCCCCGGCGGCCACCGAGGCGAACTGGGCGCCGATCGAGGCCCCCGAGTACCGCAGCCTGGTCGCGAACAGCTCGGAGAAGAAGGCCGCCTGCGGCGCGTACATCGCGCTGTGGAACACCAATCCGACGGTCACCGCGACCACCAGCGCCCCGAAGGACTCGGCGTCCACCATCCCGAAGAACACGAACGCCCAGACCCCGACCCCGGCCGCGCCCACCAGGTACACCGGTTTGCGCCCGACCCGGTCGGACAGCGCCCCGAACAGCGGGATCAGCGCGAACTGGATCGCCGAGGCGATCAGTACGGCGTTCAGCGCGCTCTGCTTGTCGAAGTGCGCGTGGTTGACGGCGTACGTGAGCACAAAGGTCGTCATCACGTAGTACGAGATGTTCTCCGCCATCCGCGCGCCCATGGCCACCAGCACCTCCCGCCAGTGGTGCTTCAACACCCCCACCAGCGGCGCCGGTTCGGACTCCGGCTTGTTCGCCACCGCCTGCCGGAACAGCGGCGACTCCTCCACCGCCAGCCGGATCCACATCCCGATCCCGACCAGCACCGCCGACAGCAGGAACGGCACCCGCCACCCCCACGCCAGGAACGCGCTGTCCGACTGCACCGCCGTCATCAACGACAGCACCCCCGCCGCCAGCAGGTTCCCGGCCGGCGCCCCGCCCTGCGGCCACGACGCCCAGAACCCCCGCCGCCGCTGGTCCCCGTGCTCCGACACCAGCAGCACCGCCCCGCCCCACTCCCCGCCGAGCGCGAACCCCTGCACCAGCCGGAGCGTCGTCAACAGCACCGGCGCCGCCACCCCGATCGACCCGTACGTCGGCAGCAGTCCGATCGCCGTGGTCGACCCGCCCATCAGCAGCAGGCTCACCACCAGCAGCTTCTTCCGCCCCACCCGGTCCCCGAAGTGCCCGAACACCAAGGCCCCGAGCGGCCGCGCCGCGAACCCGATCGCATAGGTCAGGAACGACAGCAGCGTCCCGGTCAGCGGATCGGTGTTCGGGAAGAACAGCTTCCCGAACACCAGCGCCGCCGCCGTTCCGTACAGGAAGTAGTCGTACCACTCGATCGTCGTGCCGATCAGACTCGCGGCCACCACTCGCGGGAGTGAGCTGGTCGCCGCCGAACCACGTGCAGGGGCCTTCATGGGTCACCACTTCCAGGTCCAGAGGGGGAGGATGTCGCCACAAGGTAGGAACCCCGCGCCCCCGGGACTATGTGACCGACCCACACAACCCATGGGCGGGAGATGGCCGACCATCCCATAAACCCCTCGGCGCCTGACCGTTGCCCACCCCCACCCCCTGTCACCCGTCGCCGCTCCGGCACCACCGAAGCGGCGACGTCGCCGATCGAGAGGGCCGGGCCCGCGCTCTTCGCGCAGGCCCGGCCCGGATGGGTCCGTTCGTGGGGCTCATGTCGACGGCCCCCGCCCCAGTGCGACTGGGGCGGGGGCCGATGGGCGCTCTTGACCCCGGGAAGTAGGGGAGCTCAGTGCGCCGTCCACCCGCCGTCGATCGGGAGGCTGGCGCCGGTGATGTAGGAGGCGGGTGGGGAGCAGAGCCAGAGGGCGAGGGCGGCGACCTCGGAGGGTTCGATGAGGCGCTTGACGGCGGTGCGGTCGAGCATGACGCGGTCCACGACCTCGTCCTCGGGGATGCCGTGGGCGAGGGCCTGGGCGGCGATCTGCCGCTCGACCAGGGGGGTGCGGACGTAGCCCGGGTTGAGGCAGTTGCTGGTGACGCCGTGGGGGGCGCCTTCGAGGGCGACGGTCTTGCTGAGGCCTTCCAGGGCGTGCTTGGCGGTGACGTACGCGGACTTGAAGGCGCTGGCGCGCAGGCCGTGGACGGAGGAGATGTTGACGATCCGGCCCCACCGCTGTCCGTACATGTGGGGGAGGGTGCGGCGCAGGATGCGGAACGGGGCCTCGACCATGACGCGTTGCATGAGGGTGAAGCGGTCGAGCGGGAACTCGTGCACGGGGGCGAGGTGTTGCAGGCCGGCGTTGTTGACCACGATGTCGGCGTCGTCCGGCAGGGCGTCCACGGCCTCGGGGTCCGCGAGGTCCGTGACGATCGCGCGCCCGCCGATCCGCTCCGCGAGGTCCCGGGCCGTGCCGGCCGCGAGGTCGACGACGTAGACCCGGGCGCCGGCCCCGGCGAAGGCCTCGGCGCAGGCGCGGCCGATGCCCGAGGCGGCGCCGGTCACCAGGGCCGTGCGGCCGTCGAGCGGGCGGGCAGTAGAGGTGTCCATGGCCGAGAACGGTAGGAATCCGGCGGCGCGGCTCCCATGTGGTGGGCCGCTACAGCAGCAGGGTTCCGCATGGCGGAAACCGACATGACGGTCGATCGGCGGTTCGACCCCGGACGGCCAAACTCATCCTGGCCTCGCTTCCCCACAATGGGCGCGGTTGCTTCACCCGTTCGGAGGATTGCTCGGTCAGATCCACCCATAGCGCCCGAATGCTCGCTACATTCACGCCGATTCCCGACAGGGGGCGCCGCCCCAGGCCGCCGAAGTGCTGGTAGAGCCCGGTGCGACGTCCGAGAGGTGTTGACTGACATGCCCCAACGGCCTGCAACCGACAGCCCGGCGTACGGACCGCTCGACCCGCTCGGCCAGCACCGAGGTCCGGTCGGTCGGACCCTTCCGGACGCCCCCGACGCCCTGGCCCCCAACGCCGTGACCGGCGACACGCTGACCACCGACGCCCCGACCGCAGACGAACTGCGGCTGCCCGTGCAGGCCACACCGAACCGGCACGAAGCCACCGCCGCACCCGCCCCCGCGACCACGAGCGGTCACGGCAGCCACACCGGCCACTCCGGCTCGGCCCCGCAGAACGGCCAGCTCGCCGCGCTGATCGAGGAGGCCGGCTTCTCGCACGCCGGCCTGGCCCGCCGGGTCGACCAGCTCGGCCTGGAGCACGGCCTGGACCTGCGCTACGACAAGACCTCGGTCACCCGCTGGCTGCGCGGTCAGCAGCCCCGCGGCGCCACCCCGGCGCTGATCGCCGAGGTCTTCACCCGCCGCCTCGGCCGTCGCCTCACCGCCCAGGACCTCGGCCTGGATGCCTGCGCCCCGGTCTACGCGGGTCTGGAGTTCGCCGAGACCCCGCAGGAGGCGGTGGACATCGTGGCGAGCATGTGGCGCAAGGACAACGGCCCGCAGTCCGAGCTGCGCCGGATCGCCTTCACCCCGGCCGGGCTGGTCGTCCCCAGCCGGGACTGGCTGATCGGCCGCACCGACGAGCGGGTCGCCCGGGACGGCTCCACCCTGGTCCGCCCGGACGCCGCCACCGGCCCGCCGGGCAGCGCCCCCACCGCCCCCACCCCACCGGCGCAGAGCGCCACGAGCGCGCCCGGCGCCCTCGCCGTGAGCCCCGCGCGCGGCCAGGCCCCCGGCGCCCCCGGCTCCCGCAGCACCGCCGGAACCACCGGCACCGCCGCCACCATCGGTCGGGTGCCCACCCAGAGCCGCCGCCCGCCGACCGCCGTCGAGCCGTCGTACACCGACCCGACCCGCGAGGCGCGCCCCGCCCTGCGGGTCGGCCGTGGCGACATCGCCGCCATCCGCGCCGTCGGCGACCTCTTCCGCGCGCTCGACCACGCCTACGGCGGCGGTCACGCCCGCCAGGCACTGGTCCGCTACCTGGAGAGCGAGGCCGAGCCGATGCTGCGCGGCCGCTACGGCGAGCAGATCGGCCGGGCCCTGTTCGGCGCGGTCGCCGACCTGACCAGGCTGGCCGGCTGGACGTCCTTCGACATCGCCGCGCACGGCCTCGCCCAGCGCTACTTCGTCCAGGCGCTGCGCCTCTCCCAGGCCGCCGGGGACCGCGCGCTCGGCGGCTACATCCTGGTGACGATGAGCCATCAGGCCGTTCACCTGGGCCACGGCCGGGAGGCCGTCCAGCTCGCCCGGGTCGCTCAGCAGGGCGTTGGCACCGCCGTCCCGCCCGTGGTCCAGTCGCTGATGCACGCCGCCGAGGCGCGCGGGCACGGTCTGCTGGGCGACGTCCGCTCCTGCACCACCGCCCTGGTCCGGGCCGAGCGCTCGCTCGCCGCCTCCCGGACGGGCGACGAACTTCCCTCCTGGGCGCGGTACTTCGACGAGGCGCAGCTCTCCGACGAGTTCGCCCACTGCTACCGCGACCTCCAGCAGTGGCGCACCTCCGCGCAGCACGCCGAGAAGTCGCTGCGGCTGCGCTCGCCCGCCTACGCCCGGAGCCGGATCTTCTGCCGGCTGGTGCTGGCCACCGCCCGGCTCGGCATGGGCGACCTCGACGAGGCCTGCACGATGGCCACCGACGCGCTGCGGGCGGCGGGGGAGATGCGCTCGGCCCGCTCGCTGGAGTACGTCCGGGACTTCCACCGCCGTCTCACCCCCTACCGGGGCAGCCCGGTGGCCCGCGCCTTCGAGGAGACGGCCCGCCAGGCGGGGGTGATCTGAGCGCGCCTGACGACACCCGGCCACACGGATCACCCGCCCGACCACCCGACGGCCGGGCCGAGACGGACTACCGGCTCTCGGCCCGGACCCTCGGCTGCCCAGCCGAGGGTCCGGGCCGATCAGGCACCGAGCACGATCTCGAACACGACGGTCGGTACGGCGGTACGGCGATCCACCGCGGCAGCCGGTCGGCGGGCAGTGGCGCGGCGACGGCTGCCGCGGGGATCAGGATCAGCGCGGCCGGCTGGGCGGAGGCGCGCACCGCGAGACGGCCGAACGGCGGAAACCATCCGATGAACGGTCAGAACGTCTATATCGGCATTCCGGCACGCCGTCGGTCTGTCACCCCGGCAGACCGCTGGCGTGTTCGGGCGCCCGAGCAGCACGCCCGAGCAGCACGCCCGGACAGCACGCCCCGGGCCTACGGCCTCAGGCCGCCGCCTCGGCCTCCCGTGCGTCCGCCGGCAGCCCGAGGTCGCGCAGCGCCGCCCACGCCGCCCGCCGCCCGGAGACCAGCGCGCCCTGCACGGTGCTGGTGTCCCGGTGGTCCCCGGCGACGTACAGCCCGGCCAGCACCCGCACCGGCCGGCGCGGGTTGTGCGGCGGCGGCATCGCGGGCAGCGCGTCCGGGACGTGCCGCACGTTGAGGAACTGCCAACCCGCCGTCGAGGCGCCGTACAGCTCGGTCAGCCGGGCGCGGACGGCCGGTTCCAGCCCGGCCGGGCCGCCCGCGTCGAAGGAGCGCCGCCCGAGCACGGTGGTGGCGACCAGCGCCTGCCCGGCCGGGGCGAAGGACGGGTGCAGCTCGCTGAGCACCAGCGAGTGCGAGACCAGCGGCGGGTGCCCGTTCGGCCGGTCGCCGTCGAGCAGCAGTACGGCCTCGTTCAGCGGGGCGCGGTCGGCCGCGTGGAAGAAGGTGGTGACGGGGTGGAAGTCCGGCAGCCGTAGCCCGGGCAGCAGTTCGACGGCGGAGCGGGCGTCGGTGGCGACCACGACGGCCTGGGCGCCGATCCGCCCGTGGGCGAGGGTCTCCACACCGTCGGCGGTGACCGAGGTGACCTGCACCCCGGTCCGCACGGTGCCGGCGGGCAGCGCGGAGGCCAGCTGGGCGGGCACGGCCGCGATCCCGTCGGCGGGCAGACAGAGCCGTCCGCGGGCGTAGGAGCGCAGCACCAGGTCGGCGATCCGGCTGCTGGTGCCGAGCGCCGGATCGCTGAGCAGCGCGCTGAGCAACGGGCGCAGGAAGCCGTCCACGGTGCGCGGGGCGAGGCCGTGGCCGGCCAGGGCGCGGGCGGCGGTGGTCTCCGGGCGGGCCTGCAGGCGGCCGGCCGGGGTGGTGGCGATCCGGCCGAGCCAGCTGCCGAGGCGGGCCTTGTCCAGCGGGCTGCCGAGCGGCGCCCGGGTGGCGGCCTGGCGGGCGGTGGTGAGCTGCGGGTCCCCGGCGCGGTAGCGGCGTCCGGCGCTGTGCACCAGCACGCCGGGCGTGAGCTGGCGCAGGTCCAGGCGGTCGAGGTCGAGCGCCCGGCGCAGTTCGGGGAAGGCGGTGTTCAGCAGGTGGCTGCCGTCGTCGAGCCGGAATCCGTCCAGCTCGCGGGTGGCCATCCGGCCGCCGATCCGGTCGGTGGTCTCCAGGACCTGAACGGCGAGGCCGCGGCCGGTGAGTGCGCGGGCGGCGGCCAGGCCCGCGAGTCCGGCGCCGACCACGACGACGTCCGGGTCGGACGGTCGACGGGCGCGGCGGGTGAAGTCGTATGTGGGCACTGGCGTGCTCCCTCCCTGGTCCCGGGGCTCCGGCCGACGCAGGCAGCGGGGTGCCGGGACACGGTCCGTGGAAGGTGATGCCCAGTCAGTGTGAGCGTCAGACAAGCGCAACGGACCGGATGCGGGGGTCGGGAGGGGTTGTGCGGCGCCGGGCGGGGGCGCGGTCACGGACAGTGCGCCGTGGTGGCCGGGATGCGGGGTCGGCGGGCGCGTACGGTCACCGGGGGCGTGCGACGCGCCCGCCATGTGCTCCCGTGCGCCCCCTGCCGGAGCCCCGTCCGACCCCCGCCCGGCATATGCCCCTGGCCAGGGCGAATGCCGTAGGAGGCCTACGCGCGAAGCGGGAGTCAGAGCGCCGCGCGCACCGCCGAGTCCACGTCCGGGTGCGCGAAGCGGAACCCCGCGTCCAGCAGCCGCCGCGGCACCACCCGGTGGCTGCCGACCACCTCGACCGCCAGTTCCCCGAGCACCGCCTTGAGCACCGCCTCCGGCACCGGGAACGGCGTCGGCCGCCCCAGCGCCCGCCCGATCGCCGCGGTCAGCTCGGCGTTGGTCACCGGCTCCGGTGCGGTGAGGTTGAAGGCACCGGAGAGGTCCTCCCGGTCGATCAGGAACCGCAGCGCGGCCACCTCGTCGGGCAGCGAGATGTAGCTCCAGTACTGCCGCCCGCTGCCCAGCCGTCCGCCCAGGCCCAGCTTGAACAGCGGGAACAGCCGCCCGCCCGCCCCGCCGGCGGTGGAGAGCACCATCCCGGTGCGCGGGTGCACGACCCGGATCCCGGCCCGCTCGGCCGGCCGCGCCGCCGCCTCCCACTCCAGGCAGACCTCGGCCAGGAAGTCGTCCCCGGCGGGGGAGTCCTCGTCGATCACCCGGTCGCCGGTCTGTCCGTACCAGCCGACCGCGGAGGCGCTGACGAGCACCCGCGGCGGCTCCTTGAGTTCGGCCAGTGCGACGGCCAGGGTCTCGGTGCCGTAGACCCGGCTCTCCCGGATCTCCCGCTTGTACGCGTCCGTCCAGCGGCGGTCGCCGACCCCGGCACCGGCCAGGTGCACCACCGCCTCGACTCCGGCGAGGCCGTCCCGTTCGACCTGGCCGAGCAGTGGGTTCCAGCCGATCGCCGTACTGCCGTCGGGCTGCGGACCCGTCCTGTCGCGGCGCCGGACCAGCCGGACCACCTCGTGGCCGTCCGCCAGCAGGGAGCGGACGAGTGCCGAACCGATCAATCCCGTGGAGCCTGTGACAGCGATGCGCATGGGCCCCATCCTCGCAGCACTTGATCCCCGCCACGTTCGCACGCGCCTCGTTAGGCTGACGCGCATGCCCCGTGACTCCCATGACGATCTGATCATCCGTCCAGCGCGGCTCGAGGACGACCGCGAACTCGCCGCCCTCGACCGGGCCTCCTGGTCCGCCCTCTCCAGCGTCTCCCCGGAACCGCGGGCCAGCGACGGGATCTTCGACGAGCGGCACACCCCCGACCAGTACCTGCTCGCCGTGCTGGACGGCCGGATCGTCGGCTACACCCGCCAGGTCCCGCCGACCCCGCTGGCCAGCAACCGGCACGTCCGGCAGATCCAGGGCCTCGCCGTCGACGACACGGTCCGCGGCCGGGGCATCGGCCGCCGCCTGGTCGAGGCGGCCTGCGCCGCGGCCCGGGCCGAGGGCGCCCGCAGGCTGACCCTGCGGGTGCTCGGCTGGAACGCCCCGGCCCGCCGGCTGTACGAGAGCTGCGGCTTCGTCGTGGAGGGCTCGCTGACCGAGGAGTTCCTGATCGACGGCCGGTACGTGGACGACATCTGGATGGCCCGCCGACTGGTCGACTGAGGCGTACGAGCTGACGAATCGTCAGCGGACCGGGCGCTGCGGAGTCGTGACGTACCCGCCCTGTCTGGAGCCGCGTCCCGCCGGGTACCGTACGCCCGTGAGCAACTCGACGCCTCCCGGGTGGTACCCGGTCCCCGGTGCGGACGGCACCCCCGGTCACGAGCGCTGGTGGGACGGCAATGCCTGGACCAGCGAGGTCCGGCCGCTCCAGGGCGGCGCCGGACAGCTCGCCGACGCCCCGACCCAGGCCTGGCAGCCGCCGGCCCCGCAGCCCGGCTACGGCTACCCGGCGCAGGGCGGCTCGCCCGCCCCCGGCTACGGCTACCCGGGTCAGGACGCCGGCCAGGCCCCCGGCTACGGCTACCCCGGACAGGACGGCCGGGCCCCGGGCTACGGCGCGCAGACCCCCGGGTACGGCTACCCCGGCCAGGAGGCCCACCAGGGCGGCGGCTACTACCCGGGCCAGGGCTACCCGCCGCCCGCCCCCGCGAGGACCAGGCCCGGTGTGATCATCGGGATCACGGTCGCCGTGCTGGCCGTGGGCGGGATCATCGCCGGGATCGTGTTCAGCCAGGGCGGCGACCCGAAGGCGGGCCCGACCCCGAGCCCCACCGTGTCGGTCAGCCGGAGCGACAGCCCCGAACCGACCCCCTCCCCGACCGAGAGCACGACCACCGTCGCGCCGCCCAAGCCCGTCCCGGTCGTGAAGAGCACCGTCCCGGACGCCCAGCACGCGATAACCGTCCCGGTGTTGGACGGCTGGGACGTCTCGCCCAACCCGGCGCACTCCACGGTCTACCTCGGCAGCGGCCGCTACACCTGCGCGGACGGCAACGCGTGCATCCGCGGCCAGTTCTCGGTGGAGAAGGACACCATCCAGGGCGACTCGCCCAAGACGGCCGCCGACGCCGCGATGCCGGCCTACGCCGGGGGCATCTTCACCGGGATCACCTCGCACACCGACTCCGGCTCAGGCTTCGTCAGCGTCGCCGGCGTGCTCGGCTACGCCACCCGCTGGCACGTCCGCACCTCGGACGGCACCCAGGGCTACGTCCTGCTGGCCGCCGTCCCGGCCAAGGGCGGCGGCTACGTGGTCTTCGAGGGCGGTGTGGACGACGACCCGGCCGCGCCGGACGCCTCGGTGCTGGACCAGATCCTCAAGGGCATCAAGCAGGACGGCAGCTCGGGCAGCAGCACCTGACCGATCCCGATCAGTCCCCGTAGCGCTCCCAGAGCTTGGGGAAGCGTTTCGCCATGACGTCCGGGTCGTCGAAGTCCAGCGCCGCCCCGGCCGGCCGCCCGGCCTGTCGACCGCCCACCTCGGGCAACGGCAGGCCGGTCAGCCGCTCGTACGCCTCGTCGGCCGCGTAGCCGAGGTCCTCGGCCTCGCCGTCCTCCTCCTCGTCGAACTCGGGCAGCAGGTCCGCCAGGTCGTCCGGCTCGGCCAGCCCGCCCTCGAAGACCTCCCGGCCCTGGCCGATCAGCCAGCAGCGGAAGAAGTCGAAGGTGTCCTCGGAGGCGCCGTCCAGCAGCAGGTAGGCCGCGCCCCACAGGTCGTAACGGTAGGCGCGCTGGAACCGGGCCTCGAACAGCCGGGCGAAGTCGATCACGTCGTCCGGGGTCAGCCGGACGAGGTGCTCCACCAGCCGGTCGGCCTGCTCGTCGGGATCGCCCTCGGCGGCCTCCCGGGTCTCGTCGATGATCTGCCAGAAGTCGGTCTCGTCCATCACCGCTCCAGCATCCCCGCTCGGCCGCCTCGGCGCATGCCGCGACCCGAGGAGAAGACGGCGGAATCCCGCGCCGTCCGGGAACGGCGGAACCCCGCGCCGTCCGGGGACGACGCGGGGTTCGGTACGACCGGGGTGCCTTACAGGCCGAGCTCGACCTCGAACTCGCCGGCCTCCAGGATCTCCTTGACCGCGACCAGGTAGCGGGCGGCGTCGGCGCCGTCCACCAGGCGGTGGTCGTAGGAGAGCGACAGGTAGGTCATGTCGCGGATGCCGATGGCGGTGCCGCCGTCGGCCTCGATGACGACCGGGCGCTTCACGGTGGCGCCGATGCCCAGGATGGCGGCCTGGTTCGGCGGCACGATCACGGTGTCGAACAGCGCACCGCGCGAGCCGGTGTTGCTGATGGTGAAGGTGGCGCCGGACAGCTCGTCCGGGGTGATCTTGCTGTCGCGGACCTTGGCGGCCAGCTCGGCGGTCTTCTTCGAGATGCCGGCGATGTTGAGGTCGCCCGCACCCTTGATGACCGGGGTCATCAGACCCTTCTCGGAGTCCACCGCGATACCGATGTTCTCGGTGTCGAAGTAGGTGATGGTGCCCTCGGCCTCGTTGATCCGGGCGTTGACGACCGCGTGGGCCTTCAGCGCCTGGGCGGCGGCCTTGACGAAGAACGGCATCGGGGAGAGCTTGACGCCCTCGCGGGCGAGGAAGCCGTCCTTGGCCTTGGCGCGCAGCGACATGATCTTGGTGACGTCCACCTCGACCACGCTGGTCAGCTGGGCCTGCTCGTGCAGGGCCTTCATCATGTTGTCGCCGATGACCTTGCGCATGCGGGTCATCTTGACCGTCTGGCCGCGCAGGGCGGACGGCGCGGCGGCGGCCTTCGGCGCGGCGGCCGGAGCGGCGGCGACCGGGGCCGGGGCGGCCTTGGCGGCCTCCGCGGCGGCGATGACGTCCTGCTTGCGGATGCGACCGCCGACGCCGGTGCCGGCGACGGAGGACAGCTCGACGCCGTGCTCGGCGGCGAGCTTGCGCACCAGCGGGGTGACGTAGGCGTCACCGGCGTCGGCGGCCGGAGCAGCCGGGGCGACCGGGGCCGGAGCGGCGACCGGAGCCGGGGCGGCGACCGGGGCCGGGGCGGCCGGGGCAACCGGAGCGGCAACCGGAGCCGGAGCAGCGGCAACCGGAGCCGGGGCCGGGGCGGCCGGGGCAACCGGAGCCGGAGCGGCGACCGGGGCCGGAGCGGCGACCGGGGCCGGAGCGGCAGCGGCGGCACCCGGGGCACCGATCAGCGCGAGCTGGGCGCCGACCTCGGCGGTCTCGTCCTCGCCGACCAGGATCTTGACGACGACGCCGGCGAACGGCGACGGGATCTCGGTGTCGACCTTGTCGGTGGAGACCTCGAGCAGCGGCTCGTCGACCTCGACCGTCTCACCCTCGGCCTTCAGCCAGCGGGTGACGGTGCCCTCGGTGACCGACTCGCCCAGCGCGGGCAGCACCACCGGGTGGGCGTCGCCGGCCGGAGCGGCAGCGGCCGGAGCGGCGGCGGCCGGAGCGGCAGCCGGGGCCTCGGCGACCGGAGCCGGAGCGGCGACCGGGGCAGCGGCCGGAGCGGCAGCGGCGGCGGGGGCCGGGGCGGCAGCGGCGGCCTCGGAGCCGTCGTGGATGATCGCCAGCTCGGCGCCGACCTCAACGGTCTCGTCCTCGGCGACCTTGATCGAGGCCAGGATGCCGGAGGCGGGAGCCGGGATCTCGGTGTCGACCTTGTCGGTCGACACCTCCAGCAGCGGCTCGTCGACCTCGACACGCTCACCCTCGGCCTTCAGCCAGCGGGTGACGGTGCCCTCGGAAACGCTCTCGCCCAGCGCGGGCAGTGTTACTGAGACCGCCATGGTTTCAGCGACTCCTATCAAGTCTTGCGTACGGGAAGTACTGGAAAAGGGGGTGGTGGGCGCGATCAGTCGTGCGCGTGCAGCGGCTTGCCGGCCAGCGCCAGGTGCGCCTCGCCCAGGGCCTCGGACTGGGTCGGGTGCGCGTGGATCAGCTGCGCGACCTCGGCCGGCAGGGCCTCCCAGTTGTAGATCAGCTGGGCTTCGCCGACCTGCTCGCCCATGCGGGCGCCGACCATGTGGACGCCGACCACGGCGCCGTCCTTGACCTGGACGAGCTTGATCTCGCCGGCGGTCTTCAGGATCTTGCTCTTGCCGTTGCCGGCCAGGTTGTACTTCAGGGTGACGACCTTCTCCTTGCCGTACAGCTCGACGGCCTTGGCCTCGGAGATGCCGACGGAGGCGACCTCGGGGTTGGAGTAGGTCACCCGCGGGACGCCGTCGTAGTCGATCGGCATCGGCTTCAGGCCGGCCAGGCGCTCGGCGACCAGGATGCCCTCGGCGAAGCCGACGTGGGCGAGCTGCAGGGTCGGGGCGAGGTCGCCGACGGCCGAGATGGTGGGCACGTTGGTGCGCATGTACTCGTCGACCAGGACGTAGCCGCGGTCCATCGCGACGCCGTTCTCCTCGTAGCCGAGGCCGGCCGAGACCGGGCCGCGGCCGATGGCGACGAGCAGCAGGTCGGCGTCGATCTGCTTGCCGTTCTCGGTGGAGACGCGGACACCGGTCTCGGTGTACTCGACGCCCGAGAAGCGGGCCTTCAGCTCGAACTTGATGCCGCGCTTGCGGAACGCGCGCTCCAGCAGCTTGGAGGAGTTCTCGTCCTCGAGCGGGACGAGGTGCGGCAGCGCCTCGACGATGGTGACCTCGACGCCGAAGGACTTCCAGACCGAGGCGAACTCGACGCCGATGACGCCGCCGCCCAGGATGACGGCCGACTTCGGGATGCGGTCGAGCTTGAGCGCGTGGTCGGAGGAGATCACGCGGTTGCCGTCGATCTCCAGGCCCGGGATCGAGCGCGGCACCGAACCGGTGGCCAGGACGATGTGGCGGCCTTCGATGCGCTGGCCGTTGACGTCCACCGAGGTCTGCGAGGAGAGCTTGCCCTCGCCCTGGATGAAGGTGACCTTGCGGGACGCCACCAGGCCCTGCAGACCCTTGTACAGGCCGGCGATGACGTCGTCCTTGTACTTGTGGACGCCGTTGATGTCGATGCCCTGGAAGGTGGCCAGCACGCCGAACTCGGCGGCCTCCTTCGTCTCGTCCGCGATCTCGGCGGCGTGCAGCAGCGCCTTGGTCGGGATGCAGCCGCGGTGCAGGCAGGTGCCGCCCAGCTCGCCCTTCTCGACCAGGGCAACGCTCAGACCCAGCTGAGCGGCGCGGAGCGCCGCGGCGTAACCGCCGCTTCCGCCTCCGAGAATGACTACGTCGAAAACGGTGCTGGCGTCGTTCGCCACGTCACGTCCTCCATGCAATGGGGTGGGTCGCCGGGCCGGTCGCGGTCCGGTGGGTCGGATGCCTTTGTGAGGCGCCCAGTCGTGCCGGAAATACATCTTCGCACTTGTTCGCGGTGGCTGATGTCCGGGTCCGCCCCAGGGGTGTCCCACAGGCTGGTCACCGGGGCGGGAACACCCCCGACGGAAGGGCATCATCGCAGCTCAACGCGGTATTGACAGCCGCCGGACGGGCGCCTTCCGCCCCGTTCGCCGCCGCCTCTTCCGCTCTGTGGAACAAAGTTTCGCCCGTGGCGAACAGAGGTGCGCCTGGGCGTCCCGGCCTACTCGCAGGTAACTCCCGCGGGAACGCCGACGGGGGCCCGGCGCGTGTGCGCCGGGCCCCCGTGGAGGCTCAGGTCCGGTCGGATCAGGCCTTGCCGTTGGCCGCGGTCTGCTCGGCGAAGCGGACCAGGGTGCGCACCGCGCTCGCGGTGCCGCCCTTCGGGGTGTAGCCGAACGGCGCGCTCTCGTGGAACGCCGGGCCGGCGATGTCCAGGTGCGCCCAGTCGGTGCCCTCGGCCACGAACTCCTTCAGGAACAGGCCGGCCACCAGGCCGCCGCCCATCCGCTCGCCCATGTTGGCCAGGTCGGCGATGGTCGACTCGGTGAAGCCCTTGCGCAGCTCGGCCGGCAGCGGCATCGGCCAGGACTGCTCGCCGACCTCGCCCGCGAGGGCGTGCAGGTTCTCGCGCAGCTCGTCGCTGTTGGACATCACGCCGAAGGTACGGGTGCCCAGGGCCAGCACCATGGCGCCGGTCAGGGTCGCCACGTCGACGATGACGTCCGGGTTCTCCTCGCCGGCCCGCACGATCGCGTCGGCCAGCACCAGACGGCCCTCGGCGTCGGTGTTCAGCACCTCGACGGTCTTGCCGCCGTACATGCGCAGCACGTCGCCCGGGCGGGTGGCGGAGCCGGACGGCATGTTCTCGGCCAGCGCCAGCCAGCCGGTGACGTTGACGACCAGGCCCAGGCGCTTGGCGGCCACCACGGCGGCGAACACGGCGGCGGCGCCGGCCATGTCGCACTTCATGGTCTCGTTGTGGCCGGCCGGCTTCAGCGAGATGCCGCCCGAGTCGTAGGTGATGCCCTTGCCGACGAAGGCCAGCGTGGCCTTCGCCTTCGGGTGGGTGTAGGCCACCTTCACCAGCCGCGGCGGGTTGGCCGAGCCGCCGCCGACGCCCAGCAGGCCGCCGTAGCCGCCCTTGGTCAGGGCCTTCTCGTCCAGCACCTCGACCTTGAGGCCGTGCTCCTTGCCGGCCGCCTGGGCGATCGCGGCGAAGCTCTTCGGGTTCAGGTCGTTCGGCGCGGCGTTGACCAGGTCGCGGGCGCGGTTCATCTCCTCGCCGATCGCGGCGGCGCGCTCCACGGCGGCCTTGGCGTCCTTGCTGCCCTTGCGGGCGGCCAGCACGACCAGCTCGCCGACCGGCTCCTTGCCGTTGCCGTTGCCCTTGTACGTGCCGAAGGCGTACGAGCCGAGCAGACCGCCCAGCGCCAGCGCCTCCACGTCGTCCGCGGACTCGGTCGGCAGGGCCAGCGCGGCCTTCTTGGCGCCGGCCAGAGCACGGGCGGCGACACCGGCGGCGCGGCGCAGCGCCTCCGGCTCGTAACGCTCCTCGGCGGCCTCGCCGAGGCCGACCGCGAGGACGAGCGGGGCCTTCAGGCCGGCGGGGGAGGGCACCTTGACGGTCTCGCCCTCGGCGCCGGTCGCGCCCAGGGTGCCGAGGACCTCGGCCAGCTTGCCCTCGAACGCCTCGTTCACGGCCTCGGCGCCGGGGGCCAGCACGATGCCCTTCGGGCCCTTCGCGAGACCGACCACCAGGGCGTCCGCGCGCAGCGAGGCGGCGGAGGAGGTGCTCACAGACAATGCAGTCACGTAATGCGTCCTGTTCTTTCGCGGGTCCACGGCCGGTCGCGGCGTGACTGCCGAACCGGCGCAGCCCGCCGTGGCAGGCCGTCCGCCGGCGGGTCTGCGGGGTCCGGGCCCCCTGGCGCGCGCGTCCGCCGTCGCGGCCGCGCACACCAGAGGACCCGGCTCCTCGGTACGCGCCGGGCGGGCAGAACCTGCCACGGTGCAGGGCTGCGGTGCTCCACGCATGGTAGTCCGCATGGTGGGATCACGCGCCGCCCGGTGTCAGCCGAGCAACGCCAAGGCGAACAGCGTGCCGGTGGCCGCCGTCTCCGCCGTCGCGCCGAGCACGTCCCC
The DNA here is from genome assembly GCF_042883685.1 of Kitasatospora sp. NPDC058190. Taxonomy (NCBI): domain Bacteria; kingdom Bacillati; phylum Actinomycetota; class Actinomycetes; order Kitasatosporales; family Streptomycetaceae; genus Kitasatospora; species Kitasatospora sp. NPDC058190. Next base: position 6,092 of record NZ_JBHVVI010000045.1, on the reverse strand, counting down.
GGTGATTCCGCCGAACCGTCGGACACAGCGTCCGAGCAACAGCCGGGCGCCGCCGACGCCGAGCACAACGGCCAACGGAAGCCGAAGAGCTGACCATCCGTCGAACAGCCCGGTCGCGGCGACGGCCAGTGCCCCGAGGGCCGTCCCGGCGGCGGCTCCGGCGGGCGTCACGGTGCTCGCCACCATCGCCCCGAGCCCGCCCGGACGGGCGGCCGGCACCGACCGCAGACAGCCCCAGCCGAGCGCGCACCGGGCGGCCACCGCCGAGGCGAGCACCGCGAGCGCGCCGCGCGGCACCGAGTGCCCGAACTGCTCGGCCAGCGCGGCGACCTGGGCCAGCAGTACGAGAAGGAGGGTCAGTACGCCGAACGGGCCGATGTCGGACTGCTTCATGATCCGCAGCGCGTCCTCGGCCGGCTTCCCGCTGCCCAACCCGTCGGCGACGTCCGCCAGACCGTCCAGGTGCAGCCCCCGGGTCAGCGCGGCGAGCGCCCCCACGGCCGTCACCGCCCCGAGCAGCCCGCCGGCCCGCCAGGCCACCAGCGCTCCCGCCCCGGCCGCGACGGCGCCCAGCACCAACCCCACCGCCGGGGCCGCCGTCATCGCCCGCGCCCCCGCCGCGCGGTCCCACCGCTCCACCCGCACCCGCAGCACCGACAGCGTCCCGAACGCGAACCGCAGCCCCTCGCCCCACGTCGCCCGCTCGCCGCCGCCGGCCATCGCTCCCACTCCTTCACCGCACCGCACCGCACCGCACGAACAAACCCCCGGGCCCCGCACCGACCGCAGCCCCGAGCCCCGGACAAACAGAATCCCCGCGCCCCGAAAGGGACGCGGGGAACTGCGCGAAGCGGAAGGGCCGGGCCTGCCGCCTGAGCACTGACGCTCAGCCGCCGGCGCCCCGCCCCTGCTAGAGCTTCCTGAGCAGATCCGCCGCCGAGGGCAGTTTCGGCTGCTCCTTGGGAGCCGCCGGTACGAACGGCCGCGGTGCCTCGTCCGCGAGCGCGTCGCCCGCCGCTTGGAGCAGCGGCAGCGCCAGCAGCGCGCCGACACCCTCGCCCATGGTGATCCCCTGGTCCTGCAGCGGCGTCAGGGTCAGCCGGTCGTACGCCTTCGCCTGGGCCGGCTCGCCGCTGGACTGCCCGGCCCGCCACCACTCCGGGGCCCGGAAGGCGATCCGCTGCGCGACCAGCGCGCAGGCGGCCGAGACCACACCGTCCAGCACCACCGGCAGCCGACGGACGGCGGCCTGCAGCAGGAAGCCGGTGATCGCCGCGAAATCGGCCCCGCCGGTCGCGCCGAGCAGGGCGATCTGGTCGCCGAGCACCGGCCGGGCCCGCCGCAGCGAGTCCCGGATGGTGGCGCACTTGACCATCCACACCCGGTCGTCGATGCCCGAGCCGCGCCCGCAGACCGCGGCGGCGTCCGTCCCGCACAGCGCGCCGACCAGCACGGCGGCCACCGTGGTGGCGCCGACCCCGAGGTCGCCGAGCAGCACCAGGTCGGTGCCGGAGTCGGCCTCCTCGTCGGCCACGGCGATGCCGGCCCGGAACGCCCGTACGGTCTCCTCCGGGGTGAGCGCGTCCTCGACGTCGATCCGGCCGGAGCCGCGCCGGATCCGGTGGGTGACCACCTCGTCCGGGAAGTTCGCGGCGTCGGTGTCCACGCCGACGTCGACCACCCGCACCTCGGCGCCGTAGCGCGCGGCCAGCCGGGCCACCGGCGCGGTGCCGTCGAGCACCGCCCGCACCCGGGCCGCGGTGCCGCCCTGGGCGGGCAGCCGGGAGACCCCGAGCGCGGCCACACCGTGGTCCGCGGCGAACAGCAGCACCTTGGGCGCCGACACCGGCCGCACCGGGGAGCGCCCCTGTACGGACGACAGCCAGCTGCCCAGCTCCTCCAGCTTGCCGAGCCCGCCACGCGGCCGGCCGGCCTCCTGCCAGCGCTCCTCGGCGGCCCGCCGGGCGCTGTCGTCGGGGCGCTCGACGAGCGAGGAGAACGTATCGAGATCCACGGTCGTGTCCATCGTCCGGAAGGCTACACGCCACAGGTGTTCAGGCTGCGGCTGGCTTGATTGTTACAACCTGCCCGGCCACCACCAGCAGCACACGCTCCGAGGCGTCCGCCACGGACATGTTGAGCCGGCCCAGCGTGTCGCGGAAGCGCCGGCCGGCGGCGGTCGCCGGGACGACACCCATGCCGACCTCGTTGCTCACCGCGACGACCGTCCGCGAGGTGGCCGCCCAGGCCGCGGCCAGCGCCCGGCAGCGGCGCTGCACCGCGGCCTCGCCGCCGTCAGCCCAGGCCCTGTCGTCCCAGGCGTCGCACTCGTCCATCACCGAGGTCAGCCACAGCGCCAGACAGTCGATCAGCACCGGCGCCGGGTCGGCGGCGTCGGTGAGCACGGCCTCCAGGTCGCAGGTCTCGGCGGTGCGCCAGCTCGCCGGCCGCCGCTCCCGGTGCAGCTCGATCCGCTGGGCCCACTCGGCGTCGCCGTCCCGGGTGCCGCCGGTGGCCACGTACAGGACGTCCGGCCGGTCGGCGAGCAACTGCTCGGCGCGGGTGGACTTGCCGGAGCGCGCGCCGCCGAGCAGCAGCGTGCGGGGGAGCGGGGAGTGGGGCGACATGGCGCCCATCCTGCCCGACCAGGCATACGGAAGATCGAGCCGGGCAGGCTATGGTGCGCACCACATAGGCAGCGGGAAGCGCGGGAGGAGCCGGGCATGGTCTGGACGTGGCGGTACGAGAAGGCGGACGGCAGCGCGGTGACGCCCACCGGTGGCCAGGAGGAGTTCGCCGGCCAGGGGGACGCCGAGACCTGGATCGGGGAGAGCTGGAAGCAGCTCGTCGAGGACGGCGTGGACACCGCGGTCCTGCTGGACGACGGTCAGCAGATCTACGCGATGAGCCTGCACGAGGCCTGAGCCCCCCGGGGCGGGCGGGCGATCAGCCGCTACTTCGCCCCGATCACGTGCAGCAGCGCGGCGACCCGCCGGTACGGGTCGGTGCGGGCGGCCCGGTCCTCGGCTTCCAGCAGCTGGGCCAGCTGGCGCCCGTCCACCGGCGGGGTCGCGTCGTCGGGCGCGTTGTCGGTGAAGACCCGCACGCCGTACCAGTGCTTGAGCGGCACCGAGACCTCGGAGAGGGTGACGATCAGGTCGGCGAGCCGGTCGGCCCGGGCGGCCAGCCCGAGTCGGTTGTAGTACCGGTCGCTCTCGAAGGCGTGCAGGGCGGCCCGCCAGTCCCCGGCGGCGGCGGGCCGCAGCGCCAGCGCGTCGCGGTTGCGGACCAGCAGCGAGAGCAGACCGCCGGGCGCCAGCAGCCGGGCCAGCGAGGCGATCATCGGGTCCGGGTCGGGCAGGTACATCAGGACGCCGTGGCAGAGCACCACGTCGAAGCTGCGCGGGCCGAACCAGCGCCCGCACTGGTGGCCGTCACCGCTGAGCAGCTGCAGCCGGCCGCGCACCTCGGGCGGCTCCTCGGCGAGCGCCCCCTGGGCGACGCCGAGCGCGACCGGGTCGGAGTCGATCCCGGTGACGTAGTGGCCGGCCCGCGCGAGCCGCAGGGCCTGGGTCCCCTGGCCGCAGCCGATGTCGAGGACGCGCTGCGCGGTGCGGCCGGTCAGCTGCTCGGCGAGCTGGCGGGAGACGAGCTCCTGGCGGACGAAGTTGCGCAGTCCGCCGAGCCGGTCCAGCCAGGCGCCGGCACCGCCGGCGAAGGAGCCGCTGCGCGAGGGCAGCCGACGCTCCTGGCCGAGCCGGTCGTGGCCGCCGTCCCCCTGTCCGGGCAGCGCGTACAGGCCGGGCCCCTCCCAGGAAGGCGGGGCCCAGCCGGAGTCCACCGGTTCGGCGGTCAGGGCTTCTCCCCGCGCCGCACCTGCGGCTTGGGCAGGCGCAGCCGGCGCATCTGCAGGGTGCGCATGATGCCGTAGGCGACCACGCCGCGGGTGTTCTGCCCGGCGAAGCGCTCGCCCAGCTGCTTGCGCAGGCCGAAGCCGAGGCGCACGAAGTCCAGGATCACCAGGACGAAGAACAGCAGGAACAGCAGCGTCGACAGCAGCTGCAGGGTCTGCACCTTGATGATGCTGAGCACCAGGATGACGACGGCGGCGGGCAGGAAGAACTCGGCCAGCGACCAGCGCGAGTCGATGTAGTCACGGGCGAACTTGCGCACCGGGCCCTTGTCGCGGGCCGGCAGGTGGCGCTCGTCGCCGTCCATCAGGGCCTGGCGCTGCTTCTCGCGCTCGACCCGCATCCGGTCGCGCGCCTGGCGGGAGGCCTCCTTGCGGTCCTTGGGCACCGTCACCCGGGTACGCCGGTTGGCCTCGGCCTCACTGCGCTTGGGGGTGGGGCGGCCCTTCTTGGCCTGCGGGTGGCGGGCCTGGGTCGTCTCGTCCTGCTTCTCCAGCACGGTGGCGGAGGCGGCGGCATCATCTGAACGGCGTCGGAACACACCACCAGCGTACGGGGTGCGTCGCCGCGACCACGGGTCCCCTCGGACCCAAACGCATATCGATCCTCCGGGTCCGGCCCCGAACCGGGTTTCCCGGACCCTTCCCGTAGGGGATCAGTCGGATGGACTATGGGGAGGATGAGAGTCGGATCCACCCGGGGGATGAGGAACTGCCACCGGTCGCTGTAGCAGTCTTGTTGCAGGCAGGTGCACTGCGGCGACGGGCTCGCTGCACATACACTCGTCGTGTCTGGTAACGAGATATACACCGCAGGCCGGAGAAGGGGGCACCCGAGGCCCATGAGCGACGGAATCATGAAGCGTATGGGGCTGATCTTCCGCTCCAAGGCGAACAAGGCCTTGGACCGGGCGGAGGATCCGCGTGAGACGCTCGACTACTCCTACCAGAAGCAGCTCGAACTGCTGCAGAAGGTACGGCGTGGTGTCGCGGACGTCGCGACCTCGCGCAAGCGCCTGGAACTCCAGCTGACCCAGCTCCAGCAGCAGTCCGCGAAGTACGAGGACCAGGGCCGCAAGGCGCTGTCCCTCGGCCGCGAGGACCTCGCGCGCGAGGCGCTGACCCGCAAGGCCAACATGCAGTCCCAGATCAACGACCTGGAGACGCAGTACCAGGCCCTGCAGGCCGAGGAGGAGAAGCTCACGCTGGCCTCCCAGCGGCTGCAGGCCAAGGTGGACGCCTTCCGCACCAAGAAGGAGACCATCAAGGCCACCTACACCGCGGCCCAGGCACAGACCCGCATCGCCGAGTCCTTCTCCGGCATCTCGGAGGAGATGGGCGACGTCGGCCTGGCCATCCAGCGTGCCGAGGACAAGACCGCCCAGATGCAGGCCCGGGCCGGTGCGATCGACGAGCTGCTGGCCTCCGGCGCGCTCGACGACGCGAGCGGTCTCGGCCGCAAGGACGACATCGAGGCCGAGCTGGAGCGGGTGGCCGGCGGCTCCGACGTCGAGCTGGAGCTCGCCCGGATGAAGGCCGAGCTGTCCGGCGGTTCCTCCTCCGGTCCGGCGGCGATCGAGCAGGGGCAGCCGCAGCAGCAGCCCCAGCAGCAGCCGCAGGACACCCCGCGCATCAACTACAACAAGTGATCTGAGCTCGACCCCACGAACCAGGGAGACGCACGGCATGATCATGAGGGTCATGGGTGAGGGGCAGTTCGAGGTGGGCGAGGACCACCTGAACCTGCTCAACCAGCTCGACGACGAGCTGCTCACCGCAGTGGAGTCGGGCGACGAGGAGAACTTCCGCCAGGCCTACGGCAAGCTGCTGGACGCGGTGATGCGCTACGGCACCCGGCTTCCCGACGACGCCCTGGAGCCGTCCGACCTGATCCTGCCGAATTCCGAGGCGACGATCAGCGAGGTCCGCGCGCTGCTGCTGTCCGAGGGCGAGGGCGTGATCCCGGGGTTCCCCGAGTACGAGTAGCTCCTCCGGCTGTTGCCAGACGAAAGGGCGGGCCCCCTCCGATGGGAGGGGGCCCGCCCTTCGCTGTGTTGGTCGCCCGCTCGCCTCCGGGGCGCTCTTGGCCCGGTGCCGACGGTCGGCGGGCACTGCGCCACCTCCTTCGTCGGCGGCTTGGCCCTTCTCCCTTTCGGCACCGGCGCGCCCCTTCGGCTCGGGG